>NZ_JBIAHA010000034.1:0-94823 GCF_042870175.1 Streptomyces sp. NPDC006643
AACGCCGAGTCCGGGCTGCGGCTACCCGCGACGCTGATCTTCGACCACCCCACCCCGACCGCCCTCGCCGACCACATCCACACCCAACTCACACCCGAAGCGGCGGACACCACAGCCGCGATGCTCGCCGAACTCCAGAGCCTGGAAACCCAGTTCACCGCACTCGTCGAGGACGAGGACGCGCGCATCAGCATCGCCGGCCATCTGAAGTCCATGCTCAGGCGCTGGTCCCCGGACGACGAGGACAGCCCCGCCGCCAAGGCCCAGGCTCGATCACGGGCCGGCGCACAGCGCAAGGCGGCGCAGGAGAAGGAGTCGAAGGAGGACTTCGCGGATGTGAGCGCCGCCGAACTTCTCCAGTTCATCGACAACGAGCTGGGCCGTGGGGCCAAGTGACCCCGCCGTACCGACGCCCGTACGAGCGCCCGTGCCCATCCCCGTACGAGCGCCCGTGCCGGCGCCCGTACCAGTCACCAGAGGTCCACGAACACCGCAGCTCCTGAAGGGGGTCATCAGATGTCGGAAGCGGAAGACGCCAAACTCGTCGAATACCTGAAATGGGTCACGGCCGAGCTGAAGCAGACGAAGCAGCAGCTCGCGGACGCCGAGTCGGCGCAGGACGAACCGGTCGCCATCGTGGGCATGGCCTGTCGCTATCCGGGCGGGGTGACCTCGCCCGAAGACCTGTGGCGGCTCGTCGAGCAGGGCGAGGACGCCATCGCGGCGTTCCCCGAGGACCGGGGCTGGGATCTGGACGGCCTCTACCACCAGGACCCGGAGCAGACCGGTACCTCCTACGTCGCCGAAGGCGGCTTCCTGTACGACGCCGGCGACTTCGACGCCTCCTTCTTCGGTATCAGCCCCCGCGAGGCCATCGCGACCGATCCGCAGCAGCGGCTGCTGCTGGAGACCGCGTGGGAGGCCGTCGAGCGCGCCGGCATCGCCCCCGACTCGCTGCGCGGCACCCGCACCGGTGTCTACGCGGGCGTCGCCTACGGCGACTACGTCGGCCGGCTCGCCCAACTCCCGGCGGAATTCGAGGCGTTCATGGGGAGCGCCAGTACGAACAGCGTCGCGTCGGGACGTATCGCGTACACCATGGGCCTGGAAGGCCCGGCCGTGTCCGTCGACACCGCCTGCTCGTCCTCGCTCGTCGCCCTGCATCTCGCCGCGCAGGCCCTGCGCAAGGGCGACTGCGACCTCGCGCTGGCCGGGGGAGTGACCATCATGGCCAGCCCCGCCCTCTTCATCGAGTTCAGCCGCCAGCGCGGACTCTCCGCCGACGGCCGCTGCAAGCCCTTCGCCGCCCAGTCGAACGGCACCGGCTTCGCCGAGGGTGCGGGCCTCCTCGTACTGGAGCGGCTCTCCGACGCCGAGCGCAACGGGCACCGGATCCTCGCCGTCGTCGCCGGCTCGGCCGTCAATCAGGACGGCGCGAGCAACGGCCTCACCGCGCCCAACGGCCCTTCCCAGGAACGTGTCATCCGCCAGGCCCTCGCCGACGCCGGCCTCACCCCCGCCGACGTCGACGTCGTCGAAGCTCACGGCACCGGCACCACCCTCGGCGACCCCATCGAAGCCCAGGCCCTCCTCACCGCCTACGGCAAGCATCGCCTGCCCGGCCGGCCCCTCCACCTCGGATCGGTCAAGTCGAACATCGGCCACACCCAGGCCGCCGCCGGCGTTGCCGGCATCATCAAGATGGTCATGGCCATGCGGGCGGGCACACTCCCGAAATCCCTGCACATCGACCGGCCGACACCGATGGTCGACTGGTCCGCCGGGGCCGTGGAACTCCTGACCGAGCACCGTCCCTGGACCGACGACCAGCATCCGCGCCGGGCCGGCGTCTCCTCGTTCGGTATCAGCGGCACCAACGCCCACGTCATCATCGAGGACGTACCGGCCACACAAGGCACCGCCGAGGCCGACTCCGACGCGGACCTCGACGCGGACCCGGACGTGGACCCTGAGGCCGACTCCGACGCGGACCTCGACGTGGACCCGGACGTGGACCCTGAGGCGGACTCCGATGCGAACTCCGACGCGGACTCCGGCACCGTCCCCTGGCTGCTGTCCGCCAAGTCCCCGGCTGCCCTGCGGGCCCAGGCCGCGCGCCTGCACGACGTACTGACCGGCGATTCCGGCGCGCTCACCGACGAGAGCCCTGCCGACATCGGCCACGCCCTCGCCACCACCCGTACCGCCTTCACGCACCGCGTCGTCGTCCTGGACGACGACCGCGCCGGATTCCTGCGCAGCCTGCGGAGTCTGGCCCAGGGCGGCTCCTCACCGGACATCGTCCAAGCCGGCGCCGGTGCCTCCACCGGCGGCAGAACCGCGTTCCTGTTCACCGGTCAGGGCAGCCAGCGACTCGGCATGGGACGGGGACTGTACGAGACCTTCCCCGCGTACGCCGAGGCGTTCGACGCCGCCTGCGCCCACTTCGACACTCAACTCGACCGCCCGCTGCGCGACGTCGTGTTCGCCGGCGCGCGCTCCGAGGACGGCGCCCTCCTCGATCAGACCCGCTACGCGCAGCCCGCGCTCTTCGCCGTCGAGACCGCGCTGTTCCGGCTGATGGAATCCTTCGGCCTACGACCGGACTTCGTCCTCGGGCACTCCATCGGGGAACTGGCCGCCGCCCACGCCGCGGGCGTCCTCCCGCTCCCCGACGCCTGCGCCCTGGTCGCCGCCCGTGGACGGCTCATGCAGTCCGCCGACAGCGACGGCTCCATGGTCTCCGTACGAGCCCCCGAGGCCGACGTCCAGAAGACCCTCGCCGAGTACGCGGGCCGGGTGTCGGTCGCCGCCGTCAACGGCCCTTCCTCCACGGTCATCTCGGGAGACGCCGACGCCGTACGGGCCGTCGCCGGGACTTGGCGCGCCGACGGAATCAAGACCAAGCGGCTGCGCACCAGCCACGCCTTCCACTCACCGCACATGGACAGCGTGCTCGCCGAGTTCCGGGAGGCCGCCGCCGCTCTCCGCTACGCGGCACCGGCGATCCCGCTCATCTCCAACGTCACCGGCGAGCGGGCCACCGCAGGGCAACTGGCGTCCCCCGACTACTGGGCCGACCACATCCGAGGCGCCGTACGCTTCCACGACGGGATCCGCAGCCTCGAAGACGCCGGCGTCACCCGGTTCGTGGAGATCGGCCCCGACGGCGTACTGAGCGGCATGGCCCGGGAATGCCTGACCACCGAGCCTGCCGTGCTGGTGCCCGCATGCCGTGGCGACCGCTCCGAGGAACGCACCTTCGCCGCCGCCCTCGCGCAGCTCTGGGTGTCCGGCGCCACGGTCGACTGGGCGAGCCTGCTGACCGAGCGCGGCGCGCGACAGCGGCCCGTCGACCTGCCGACGTACGCCTTCCAGCGCCGCCGCTACTGGCTCGACACGGACGGTCCCGCGTCCCGGGCGCTCCCGGGCCACGCAGCAGGCGAGGTGTCCGGTACGGCTCCGTCCGCGCAGGAGCGCGGATTCTGGGCGGCGGTCGGCGACGGCGACCTCGCCGCCCTGGCCAGCGAACTGCGCCTCGACAACGAGCAGATGAAGGCGCTGCGCGCCGTCCTCCCCGCGCTCGACGGCTGGCGCCGGCAGAGCCTGTGGGGGCATCGCTTCGGCTGGAAGCGGCTGCCCGCGGGCCGGGGCGAGCCGTCGCTCACCGGTGAATGGCTGCTCGTCGTACCCGCCGGGCGCACCGGCGAGCCCGCCGTCGACGCCGTCCGGCAGATGCTGACCCGGTACGGAGCCACCGTGCTGGAAGTGCCCGTCGGGACGGACGGGACGGGCGGGACGGACGGAGTGGACGGGACGGGCGGGGTGGCGGACGCCGACCGGGACGCCATGCTGGAACGGATCAGATCCGCAGGTGCCGACGGGCGGTCCGTCGCCGGGGTGCTCTCCCTGCTCTCCTTGGCCGATACCGCGCCGGCCTCCGGCACGGACGCCCCGTTCGCCCCGTTCGCGTCGTTCGCCCTGACACTCGCGCTGGCGCAGGCCCTCGCTGACTGCGGCATCGAGGCGCCGTTGTGGTGCCTGACCCAGGACGCGGTAGCCCCCGGCTCCGACGACGCCGACGGCCCCGAAAGCGGACCGGCCGGCGGGCCCGCCGTCGGACAAGCGTCGCTGTGGGGCCTCGGCCGGTCCCTCGCCGCCGAATATCCCGCCCGCTGGGGCGGCCTGGTCGATCTGCCCACCGGATTCGGCACCGTCACCACGGGGACCGCCACCACGGCCACGCCCGCCCCCGGTACCTCCGACACAGTCACGGCCGAACGGCTCGCACGCGTCCTTTCCCAGCCGCGTACGGACCGGGCCGAGCGCCAGGTCGCCTTGCGCGCGACCGGGACGTACGCTCTCCGCCTCCGACGCGCGGCCCTTAGAGAGAGGCCGGCCACCGAGGAGTCGGCCACTTCGACCACCGGCCGCCGCTCCGGTGCGGTGCTTGTCGCCGGACCCGTCACCCCGTATGTCGCCCACGCGGTAAGGCAGTTCGTCGACGAGGGCTGCGACCGGCTGACACTGGCCGTGCCCGACGACGGCAGGTCGGGCGACGCGGTGCGCGTACTGGAGGCCGAACTCACCGCCTTCGGGGCCACCGTCGAGATCGTCGGGTGCGACCTGACGGACCGCCAAGAACTGGCAGGCGTACTCGACGCGATACCCGACACGCAGCCGCTGCGCGTGCTCCACAGCCTGCCTGCTGAGCCTGCCGGGCCTGCCAGGTCTGCCGGGCCCGCTGACAGCGCCGCCGACATCGATCCGGCCACCGCCGCGCGGACGGTGGGCGACACCGTCGCGGGCGTGCGGGCGCTCGACGAGCTGACCCGGGACCGTACCGTCGACGGATTCCTCCTCTTCAGCTCCTTCGAAGCGGCCGTCGGTACCCCCGGTCACACCACCGTGGCCGCCGCGCACGCCTGCCTGGAGTCACTGGCACTGCGCCGACGGGCCGAAGGTCTGCCGGCCACCGTCGTGTCCTTCGGCCCCGCTGCGGTGGCCGAGAACGGCTCCACCGGACCGAACGAGGCCGCCGGACTACGCGCGGTCGAACCGGGCCGCGCCGTGGCTCTGCTGCCACGGATCAGCGGTGCCGACCGTCGTGACGGTGCCGACCCTGGCGACCCTGGTGACCGTGGCGACGGACCGTCCCTCGCCGTGGTCGACGCGGACTGGGAGGTCTTCGCCGGTCTCGGTACGGCGGCCCGGTCCGCGTACGGCGCGCTGCTCAGCGAACTCCCCGAGATCAGGCCGCTGTTGACGGATGGCACGCAGCACGCGGGCCAACGGGGCCAGTCCGGCACGACGGCGGACACGGACGGCGGAGGCCCCGCCGAGCTGCGCCGCCGGCTCTCCGGCCTCAGCCCCGAGGAACAGTCGGGGTTGCTGCTCGACGTCGTGTGCGCAGCCGCGGCCGAAGTACTCGGCCACGCCTCGCCCGACGACATCGACAACTCCCTCTCGTTCCTCGAACTCGGCTTCTCCTCCTTCACCGGACTCGAACTGCGCAACACGCTCTGCACGGTCACCGGACTCGAACTCCCGCCGGTCATCGTCTTCGACCACCCCACCCCGGTCTCCCTCGTCGGCCATCTCTGCTCCGAACTGGAAGCGGTCGGCGACCGCACGCTTTAGAGGACGCTTAGCCGCCCGATTGACCATGACCAGGAATTCCACCAAGGCCGCGCACCCGCACGGCCGCCGCCGAGAGGAAGAAAATGCCGCACCCCCTGAACAAGCCGTGGGCACGCGCCACGCTGGCCGCCACCGTCGTGACCGGACTCGCCATTGGCCTTTCCGGTTCGACGTACGCCAGTGAGTCCAAAGGCAGCGACACGGCCGAGGCGCGGTCGCATTCGAAGAAGAAGTGTGTGACCAGTCTGGACGGCTGGACCGAGGAGACGATGCAGCACTTCCGGATCGGCCCCGCCGATCCCTATCCGGTGCAGAAGGTCGGCGAAGCGCTCATTTACGACGACCTCATCTTCGACGAGAACGACAAAGAGGTCGGGCACGCCGTCGGCTATGTGAGCGCGGTCAGGAGGGCGGCCGACGGTGACCTCATCACCACGTACAACCACACCGCGGAACTCCCCGACGGGAATCTGACCGGTGTCGGCCTGGTGAACCGCACCGAGATGTTCGCGGGCGCCGAGGCGACCTTCCACGTCAAGGGCACCTCCGGTGCGTACGCGGGCAAGACAGGCACCCTGAAGTGGACGCTGCTCCAGACGCCGCCCAACTACGACACCCGTGTCAGCCTCGACCTGAAGCTGTGCGGCTGATCCCGTGAAGGGCGAACCCCTGGCGCGGCAGCGCAGGCACACGATCTACTTCCTGGAGGAGATCGCCGGATTCGCGCCCGTCTTCCTCGACACCGAGGTGGACATGACGCGGGTACGCGAACACCGTGGCGCCGCCAAGGAGGCGGGCCTCAGGTACGGCGTCGTCAGCTACGTCCTGCACTCCGCCGCCAGGGTGCTCGCCCGGCATCCGCAGGCCAACGCGGCGATCCACGGGCGGGCAAGGCCCCGGATCGCGGAGTATGAAGACGTCAACGGCAAGGTCACCTTCGACAAGACGATCGAGGGGCAGCGGGCCGTGGTGTCCACGGTGCTGACATCGCTCCAACGGGCGGAACTCGGCGACATCCAGCGGCAGATCGAGCACTTCCGGGACGGGAACGCGGAGACGATGCCGGAGTTCGAGGCGCTGCGGAAACTACAGAAGCTGCCGCCGTGGCTGGCCAGATTCCTGTTCCACCGCGCCACCCGGCCCCTGGGCAGTCGCCAGGCCCGGATGGGCACCTTCGCGGTGACGTCGCTGGGGCACCGGGCGGTGGACGGTTTCCAGTCGGTGGGCGGCACCGCCGTGACGTTCGGTGTGGGCCGTGTCCTGGACCGTCCGGTGGTCCGGGAGGGGAAGGTGACCGTCGCGCCCGTGATGCGGCTGAGCCTGGCGTTCGATCACCGGGTCATCGACGGCGCGGAGGCGGCCGACGTACTCACGGAGACGAAGGATGCGCTGGAGTCCGTGTCTCCGTTCGCCCCGCCTTCCACCGCCTCCCTCACTTCCACCGCCCCCACATCCACATCCACGTTCACCTCCACGTCCACGTCCACGTCCACATCAACTCCCACCACCTCCTCCGCCTCCGCCTCCGCCTCGGCGGCACGAGTGGGAGAAGGGTGAGCGATGAATGACATCGATGAGCTGAAGCAGTTCGTGGTCGCGCACGCACAGGCCCAGGCGATGCCGGAAGAGCGCTACCGCACGGTCCTCGACCGGATCCGCCACGACGACGAGGGGCAGCCCGGCTCCTGGGCCGTCGAATGGTCCGCGGCGGGAGCCGGGCTGGCCGCGGCCGGCGAGCACCTGGAGGCGGCGCGCTGCTTCAACATGGCCCGCTTCCCCTTCGTGGACGGGCCGGCCCGGCAGGAGGCACTCACCAACTGCGTTGACTCCCTGGGCCGTTGGCAGGAGGCGTATCCGCAGGTGGAGCGGCTCGACATCGAGCTTCCCAAGGGGCGTATCGGCTGCTGGGCGAGCGGAATGTCCCGTACGTCTCCGAAGCCGCTGGTCATCCTCATGGGCGGGATCGTCAGCATCAAGGAACAGTGGGCGTCGGTCCTCCCGCTGTTCGAGCGGCTGGGCATGGCTGTGGTCGTCACCGAGATGCCCGGCGTCGGGGAGAACTCCCTGCTGTACGAGCGTGACAGCTGGGAGATGCTCCCGGCCGTGCTCGACGCCGTGGCCGATCGCGCCGACGTGTCGCGTACGTACGCGGCGTGCCTGAGCTTCAGCGGGCATCTCGCGCTGCGCTGGGGCGCGGCGGACGACCGGCTCCGGGGGGTGGTGACGATCGGCGCGCCGGTCAGTGACTTCTTCACGGACCGGGAGTGGTTCGGGCGGCTGCCCCGGGTGACGCTGGACACGCTCGCCCATCTGACCGGTGTGCCGGTCGGCTCGCTGCCGGACCTGTTCCACAACTGGGCGTTGGACGCGGCACTGCTGAAGTCGTTGGACTTCCCGGTGTATTACACGGCGAGCAAACGCGACGAGATCATTCCGCCGGGAGACATACGACAGTTGAGGGAGTACGTGCGGAATCTCTCGCTCAACGAGTACGACGACGTCCACGGCTCACCGAACCACGCCAACGAGATCCGGCTCTGGGTGCCGAACTCCCTGCTGCGGATGAGCGGCGCCCGCAATCCACAACGGGCGGTGACCGGGCTGCTGCTCGGGCTGCTGCGGCTGCGCGGGAAGCTGTCGCGCGCATGACGGAAGAAGAACGGTAAGGGTCTGCGGGCCCTTACCGTTCTTCTTCGGTCCGGTCTACGTCCCGTCTACGTCCCGTCCACGTCCGGTCCGTGTCTGTTCCAGTCTGTTCCGTATTTACTCCGCGACGAATGTGGACTGGATCCAGGTGAATACCAGCAGTTCCTCGCCGAGGTGCAGTGAAGTCTCGCCGGTGGGATCGAAGTGCTCGTACCGATTGCCACGGAAGAGCTTGAACCGCTCAGTGGTGTCCTCGACGTACCGAACACGGTCACGATCCGGAATGGCGGGACCGCCATGCAGGACCACATTGGGAATACGAGTCATAAAGATCTGCCTTTCCGTCAGGAACTGCGTCGCCCAGATCGCATCGATTGTCGAAGCCGTCTCTAAAGCACCGATAAACCGTTCAGTGAATCCAAGGAAAGGGACCATGATGTCGAAAGTGACCGTCGACAGTGATCTGTGGATACGGCGTCCGAGTCCCGCCCCTGACGCCTCGACACGGCTGTTCTGCTTTCCCCACGCCGGCGGCGCCGCGAGCTTCTTTCACCCACTGGCCGCCCAACTGCGCCCCGACACGGAGGTGTTGGCCGTCCAGTACCCCGGACGTCAGGACCGCAGGCACGAGCCCCTGCTGACAGACATCCGAACGCTCGCCGACCAGGTCACCGCCGCGGTCCTGCCCTTCACCGACACCCCGTACGCGTTCTTCGGCCACAGCATGGGCGCCATCGTCGCCTTCGAAGTGGCCACACGACTCCAGGCCGCGGGCGCTCCCCGGCCCGTCGCCCTCTTCGCCTCGGCCCGCCGCGCCCCGTCCCGGAACCGCGACGAACGGGTCCACCTGCTCGACGACGCCGGACTGGTCGCCGAGATCACGGCCCTGGGCGGCACCGCGGCGACGCTGCTCACCGACCCGGACGTACTGGCCATGGTCCTGCCGGTATGCCGCGCCGACTACCAAGCCATCGAACGCTATCGCTGGGCCCCGCACACGCCGCCGCTCACAATCCCGATCACGGTACTGATCGGCGACCGGGACCCACGGGTGACCTCGGCGGAGGCCGAGGCGTGGGGCGAGCACACCACCGGGCCTCTCGACGTATACACGGTGCGGGGCGGCGACCACTTCTACCTGACGGACCGTCTGAAGGAAACGGCGAGCCACATCACGGCGCAACTGACGTCCACCGGCTGACACTTGACGGGCTGGCCGCAGCGACTCGTCGGCCGAGTGCTCGCGGGCTGACTGGTCGCGGGCCGAGTGCTCGCGGGCTCAGGCTTCCGGGGGCAGCAAGCGTGACAGCCCGTAGCGGAACCGGTCGTCGAAGGAGTCCGTGAGCATGAGGTGCTCGCCGACCCGTGCGAGCGCGGGGTAGCTGCCGGTCGTGACGAGTTCGTGGAACGAGCCGCGGGGGTTGTCGGACGGGGTCTGCTGTTCCTGGGTCAGACCGAGCGTGAAGTAGACGATCGACCAGCACAGGCGGGCCGCGTCCGCCTCGTCGTATCCGGCGTCCAGCAGCGCGCCGACGATGCGGTCGGCCACACGCAGGGTCTTGCCCGTGCCGGTGAAGGTGCCCGCGACCAGCCGGCCTCCGTCGCGGTGTGCGAGCAGCGCGTCCCGGTAACGGGTGGCGACCACGCGGGCCCGTTCGACCGGTTCGTCCGGCAGGTGGGCGACGTCGACGGAGCCGACGATGTGGTCGGCCATCGTCTCGATGAGCGTCTGCTTCGTCTTCACGTACGAGCTCACCGAGTTGAGGTGGGAGCCGAGGGTGCGGGCGACGCCGCGCAGCGTCAGTCTGTCGAGACCTTCCGCCTCAAGCGTGGTGAACGCTGCCTCGATCACGTCGTTCAGCGTCCAGCGCATCCTCGTGTCCCGTTCCGTTCCCCGACACCCACCGGCGTTTTCCTGGGCATGCTACAAGCCGGGCTGTTCAGGGCCATCCTTCCGTCCCTCGTCAGCCGCCTGGTCAGGTCCCCCGACAGCTCCCCGTCAGGCGCCGAACGCCGCCCGGGACACCGCGTCCCAACGTTCCCACTCCTCGATACGGGACGCGTACTCCGCCCGGATCACATCGAGCGGCTCTTTGCCGAAGAAGATCCGCAGCGGTGGCTCGTCGGCGTCGACGACCGCGAGGATCGCCGCGCGGGTGGCGGCCGGCTCACCGCGTACTCCGGTCGGCCGCTGCATACCGGTGCGGAGGCCGTCGTAGGCGGCCAGGCGTTCGGCGTGCACGGCGGACGGTCCCGCCCAGTCGGTGGCGTATCCGGCGGGTTCGACCAGGGTGACCTTGATGCCGAAGTCCCCAACCTCCTTGGCGAGACTCGCGGTGAATCCCTCCAGGCCGAACTTCGAGGCGTGGTAGACGCCGAGGCCCGGCAGCGAGAAGACGCCCGCGATCGAGGAGACCTGGATGATGTGCCCGCCGCCCTGGCCGCGCAGATGCGGCAGCGCGGCCTGCGTCACCCACAGCGGGCCGAGCAGATTCACGTCGATCTGCGCCCGGGCCTGTTCCTCGCTGATCTCCTCGACCATGCCGAACAGGCCGTAGCCGGCGTTGTTGACCACGACATCGAGGCGGCCGAAGCGGTCGGCGGCCTGACGGACCGCCGCGTCGACGGCCGCGCGGTCGGTGACGTCCAGCCGGATCGGCAGCAGCTTGTCGCCATACGTCTTGACCAGGTCGTCGAACGCGCCGGCGGTCCGGCTCGTCGCGGCGACCCGGTCGCCCCGCTCCAGGGCCGCCTCGGCCCACTGCCTGCCGAACCCCTTGGACGCGCCGGTGATGAACCATGTCTTCGCGGTCATGTCGCGCTCCTGTGTTCCTCGGTACCGGTCGGGGCTTCCCGACCGTGCTGGGTGAGCGGCAATTGCCCGGGGACGACGGCCAGGCCGTCGACCTCGACGAGCCATTCGGGTCGGCCGAGCGCCTGGACGCCGATGAGCGTGCTCGCCGTACGGGGCCAGTCCCCGCCGAAGGCCCGCCGGCCGGCCGCGAAGATCGGCTCGACCAGTTCGGGACGGTGCCCCACCACATGGATGGTGTTCTTCAACAGATCGCGCGGGCCGCAGCCGAGCGCGGCCAGCGCGTCGGCGACGTTGCGGAACGCCTGCTCGGCCTGGGCCTCGTGATCGCCTTCGCCGACGAGCCGCCCTTCGGCGTCCAGCGCGATCTGTCCCGCGATCGCGACGACGAATCCCGAGCGGGCGATGGCCAGATGGTGATAGAGGCCGCCGACCGGAGGGGCCAGAGCCGGCGGGTCGACATGTTCGATCACGGCCGCGTCCTCTCGTAGGGGGTGTAGTCGGGCAGCGCGAAGCCGCTCGACAGCCGGATCTGGTGGCGCAGCAGCAGATCGCCGATCGGCAGCCGCTCCTGAAGCGCCACCACGCCGCGCCGCAACGCGATACCGGCCGACGTCCGCGGAGCCATCGTTCTGCCGTTGCCCTGCCCGAACCGCTGGACGCGGCTGATCCACGGCCGCATCCGCTCCTCGTACGCCCGCAGCCCGGCGGCGACGTCCCCATCCGCCCTGGCCAGCTCACCGGCGAGTACGTAGGCCCCGACGAGCGCGATGGTCGTGCCGTGCCCGGACATCGGCGAGGCACAGAACGCCGCGTCGCCCACCAGCCCGATCCGGCCCGACGACCAGTGCGGCAGGGCGACTTGGCTGCACGCGTCGAAGTAGAAGTCGGCGGACTCCTCCAACTGGTCGACCAGTTCGTCGGTGCGCCAGCGCATTCCGGCGGCGCGCGAGCGCACGACGGTCTTCAGCGCGGCGGTGTCGCGAGGGTCGTACCGGAACGGGGCGGACCGGAAGGCGAGGACCGTCATCAGCCGGGTGTTGCCGCTCACGGCGCGGGCGCCGATGGTGCGGCCCGGTTCGGAGTACATCTCCGTCCAGTCGCGCAGCCCCAGCGTGTTCCGCGCGGTCCAGAACGACAGGTAGTAGCCGAGGTGGCGCAGCTGCGCGCCGTCCGGGCCGAACGCCAGGGCGCGCACGCCCGAATGGAGCCCGTCGGCCCCGACCACGACGTCGAATCGGCGCGGTGCCGACTTCTCGAAGGTGACGTGCACGCCGTCGTGGCGGTCGTCGAGTGCGTCGATACGGTCATCGAAGACGTACTCGACAGAGCCGGCGGTCGCCTCGTGGAGGATCTCCACCAGCGCGCCCCGCAGGATCTCGGTGTCGGCCACCGGCCCGTCCCCGCCGAAGCCTTCTGCCCGCATCGATGCCTGCCGCCGCCCCCGCGCGTCCACGAACGACATCCCGTCCGCGCCCGTGCGGGCGTCACGGACCGCCTCGGCCAGGCCCGCCCGGGCTATCACGTCACGTCCGCAGCCGCGGATGTCGATCAGCTGTCCGCCGGTGCGGCGCGCCGGCGCGGACTCGACCACCGTGACCTGCGCCCCGTACCGCGCCAACCAGTGCGCGAGCGCCGGGCCCGCGATACCGGCGCCGGAGATCAGCGCCTTGATGCCGGGCATCTTTCACCACTCCTCAGTTTTGGTCACTGACCAACTTCACGATCCAGTGAAATTGGTCAATGACCAAAAGTCAAGCTGCTCGGAGAGATGAGAGGGGGAGGCGCCGGCCCGACTGCTTGTGCCGTACGTGCTAGGTCACAGGCATTGAAGCCCGTACTCCGCGGAGTACCGGACACAACCTGGCCTCTACCTCCGGCATCGTGGCGTACGAGCCGGTCGGGAGGCACGAGCCCCTGGCGCTGGTGGCCGTTGCCCCACATCGAGGCCTACGGGCCGACGGCGTATGTCCGGCATCGCGTATCTGTCATATCGAGGCAAGGAGCAGTCATGTCCGTCACGACCACCACTCACCTGAACTTCCGGGGCGCCGCACGTGAGGCGCTCGACTTCTACCAGTCCGTCTTCGGCGGACGCACTGTCGCGGTCACCTACAAGGACGCGGGCGCCGTGCGGAACGAGAGCGAGGCGGACTGGGTCATGTGGGGCGAGGTGGCCGGCGACAACGGCTTCCACGTCATGGCCTACGACGTGCCCTCGCAGCTTCCCTGGAACCAGGGCGACAACTCGTTCTTCGTCTCCGTGCGTGGCGACGACGCCGAGGAGATCAGCGCCCTGTGGGGAAAGCTCGCCGAGGGCTCGACCGTCGTGAGTCCGCTGGAGCCCGCCCAGTGGGCGCCGCTGTACGGCATGCTCACCGACCGCTTCGGCGTCACCTGGGTCCTGGACGTCACCGCCCCGTACAACGGCTGAACCAACTGACCTGACATCCCTGTGCAGTCCGGGCCGCAACACTCACACGGGCGGCCCGGACGACGCTGCCACCGGGCACCGGACGAGGGCGTCAATTTCTTCGGCACCGCCGGCGTCGAGGAGACCCTCTCCGCGCTCACCGACCTCGCACCGCCTGCGCACCCACTTGCGCCGACGCCCGCCCCACGAGCGCGCCGCGGCCGGGCGCGTCCCGCGCTGAGGCGTGCCCCCTCCTTGGAGACTGAACTACCCCCAACTCCGAAGCCGAAGGACATTCCCCGTGCGAATCCGACGTACGCGTTCCGTGCTGGTCGCCGCATCCGCGGCGCTGCTGTTCTGCGGTGCGGCAGCCGTACCCGCCGTGGCCCAGTCGCAGCCAGCGGGGTCCGCGCTCTCCGCCGGTCGCGGACTCACCGCGCTGACGGACCTGTTCGCCGAGCGGCTGCTGGTCGCCGACAAGGTGGCCGCCGCCAAGTACGGCACGGACCGGCCGATCGACGACCCGGCGCGGGAGCGGGACATCCTCGACGACGTCGCCAGCCGGGCCGTCGGGCTCGGCCTGGATCCTGACGCGGTGGTCGCCGTGTTCGGGGACCAGATCGAGGCGAACAAGGTCTTCCAGCGCGGGCTCTACGCACGCTGGGACGCACATCCCGACGAGCGGCCCACTCACCGACCGGACCTCGACAAGGAGGTCAGGCCGGCACTCGACCGCATCACCGCCCAACTGCTCGACACGCTGGCGGCGACGGAGGGTGTGCGGTCCTCGCCGTCGTGCGAGGTGCGGTTGTACGGGGCTGCCGCCTGGTCGGCGTACGGCCATGAGCTGGACGTGCTGCATCTGACTGGAATGGAACGGGCGTTGCTCTCGACCTGCGCACCCGCCAACGACCACGCGATTGCCCGCACGTAGGGGTGGATCGAGCATCCCCCTCGACGCCGGTGGCCGGCTCCCCCGAGGACTTCCAATGAGTCCGCGGGGCGGGACCCATACGAGCAGTACGCCCGCCGGTACGTTCAGCAGTTGCTCGACGAGGGCCGGATCGAAGAGCTGCGGTCGGCGGCCCTCACCGGTACGGCACTGGCCCGCGCACGGCTGGCGGAGCTGTACGCCGCACAGGGCCGGATCGAGGAGCTGGCGGTCGATCGCCGGGACCGACAACGCGTGTCTGGAACTCCTGCTGGCCGACACACTCGCCGATACGACGGCCGGCATCGTGATGAAGGTGCGCCTGGAGGCCCAGGAGAAGGCCGCCCTTGCTGAGTTGATCGAACTGCTCCGCGCGCAAGGCCGAGTTGACGAGGCCATCACCTTCCTCCAGGCGCACCCGGAGACGAACGACTACGCCGGACGGCACCTGCTGGTGCATCTGCTCCTCGTGCAGGGCCGTGTCGCGGACGTACGGACGATGGCGGGTGACAGTCAACGTCCCTACGCCCGCACCCTGGTGACGGGCATCCTCGCCGAGCAGGGCCGGATCGAGGAACTGCGGGCGCTCGGCGCCCCTGGTCCTCTGCTGGCCCACGCATTGGCCGGGCTGGGGCGCTTCGATCAGGCGATCGCCGCGTTGCAGGTGTGCGTCGATGCCCACGAGCAGTACGCCCACGACCGGCTCATCGATCTGCTGGTGGAACAGGGGCGCGCCGATCAGGCCCTCGTCGCCCTGGAGGCCAGGCGGCACAACCCCTACGAGTTGACCTCCACGGCCGCCCTCGACGTGGCCCGGCTCCTGGACGAACAGGGCCGCGCCGAGGACGCGATCAGAGTCCTGCGGACCCGCGGGGGCGCACCGCGACAGCTCGCCGCGCTGCTGGCCGGGCAGGGCCGTACCGACGAGGCCGTCCGGGTCCTCGACCGCGCCATGGCCGACGCCAAGCACTCATCCGTTGTGGGGGAGTTGGCAGAGGCTCAGGCCGACCTGCTCGTCGAACACGGGTGGATCGACGAGCTGCGTACGCCGCGAGTGACAGCCGCGAGAGAGGTGAGATCTACGCGTCGGTGAGCAGGGGGTCGTACGCGCTTGAGCGCTGACGGCCCGCCATGAAGGAGAGGAAGTCGTTCAGGAACGCGCTGCGCGAATACGTCCCCTCGGGGTTGTCCATGTCCCGGTGGAAGCCGGTGCGGAACAGGGCCCGGTACTCGTCCGCGTCGATGGTCTCGTTGCCGTCCTTGTCGGTGGCGTCGAAGAGCACTTCGGCGACTCGGATGAGGGCCGGGCCGGCGAGGGAGGGGACGGCGGCGGCGTACTCCTGGGCGCTGACGCGGCCGTCGCCGTCGGTGTCGAGGGCCTCCTGGAGTTCCTTCCACCAGTGGGCGAAGGCGTTGTAGAGACGGGTCTCCTGAGGTTCGTCCAGATCGAGGCGGCCGGCGAGTTCCCTGGCCATGGCGGCGAGGTCGGGCCAGTCCAGATAGCCGTCGCCGGTCTGGTCCAGCACCGCGTGGAAGAACTCCTCGGCGCCGCGCTGCGGCGCGGGCGACCGGGCGGGTTCGGGCTGTGCGGGAAGGGGGGTGACCAGCCTGATGAAGGCGCCGGCTCGTTTCATCGCCTCGTGCACCGCGGTGATGCTCCGCGCACGGGGGTCGTCGCTGTCGGGTGTGAGGAAGAGCAGGCCCGCGACGCCTTCGGCCTGGATCCAGCTGTCGGGCAGGAAACGTGCCAGGCCGGCGGCCAGATAGGCACTCTGCATCACGGTCTGCGCCCCGGGAATCTCGGGCAGGCCCGCCTTCCGGCGGAACGACTCGGGAAGGGAGGCCACGGTGATGGCGCCGATGACGGGCCCGGCCAGTGTGCGGCCGGCCGCCCACACCGTCGGCAGTCCGTCCAGTACCGGTGGCGCGGGGAGATGGTCGAAGAGCCGGTACAGGATGATGCGCAGAGCTTCGGTGTTCTCCAGCTCCTCCTCGACCATCCGGTCGAAGTACGGCCAGAAGTCGTTCAGGTTCGCCGGCAGGTGTCCGGCCTGGTCGCCCATGGTGGCGAGGAAGGCCTGGAACTCGGCGTACAGCTTCTCCATCGTGATCTGTTCGAGCGGCTGTCCACCCAGGCGGCACATGGTCACGGCGCTTTCGAACAAGGTCGCCACCACCCAGGCCCGCACTCCGGGGTCCATCGCGTCGTACGGCCGGCTGCGGGCGTCGGTGCCGTTCAGCCGCGCGTGCATCCGGTTCAGGCGGGCCGCTTCCCGCTGCCGGGCGTCGTCGTCGGCGCAGAACATGCGCTGCATGCTCTGGAAGGTGTTGCGCAGCCGCCGCCACGGGTGCGCCACGAACGTCGAGTTGTCGAGGAGGGCGGCGCCGATCTGCGGGTGCGCGGCTTCCAGCACGGTCGCCCGGATCATGGCGAGCGCCCAGCGCGGATCGTTGAACAACGCGTGGAACTGCGCTCCCGGGCCGAACAGCGGATCCTCGGTCAGGTCCGCCGGTACACCGGACGCCGACGGAATGTCGCCGGGGCGGGGGCCGGGGACGGAGCGGGGGCCGAGGTCGGGGCCGGTGGTGGGGCTGGTGGCGGGGTCGGTCACGGTGGGGACGCTCCGTCTGCTTGGGGTGTCAGTCCGCCGAAGCGGCGGCTGCGCTGCCGGTAGGTGTGCAGGCATTCCACGAAGTGCGCGGCGCTGAAGTCCGGCCAGAGCACCGGGGGGAACATGAACTCGGCGTAGGCGACCTGCCAGAGCATGAAGTTGGAGATGCGCTGTTCCCCCGAGGTACGGATGACCAGATCCACATCGGGAGTGTCGGGGTGGGGCAGGTGCGCGGCGAAGCTCTCCTCGCTCACCGCGTCGGCCGGTACCTGGTTGCGGATCAGGGAGCGTGCCGCTTCGACGATGTCCGAGCGCCCGCCGTGGTCGAACGCCACCGTCAGTGTCATGCCGCGATTCCCGCTCGTCAGCGTCGTCAGATCGGCGAAATCCCGGGCCAGTTCGGCGGGGATCTGGGAGTCGCTGACGCCGAGGAACCGGCAGCGGATCCCCCGGGCCTGCAACAGCGGGGCATGCTTGCGCACCACGCGGCGCACCAGCCGCATGAGGTAGTCGACCTCGCTGCCCGGGCGCTGCCAGTTCTCGGTGGAGAACGCGTACAGGCTCAGCCACTGAACCCCGGCGGCCCGCGCCGCCTCGATGACGTCGATCACGGTCGCCTCGGCGGCACGGTGACCGGACGTCCTCGGCAACGCCCGGCGTACGGCCCACCGGCCGTTGCCGTCCATCACGCAGGCGACGTGCCGGGGGACCGGCACGGAGGGGCCGACGGGGACGAAGACATGGGGGTCCGTCGCTTGTTCTACCGTCACGCGGACTCCTCAGGTCACCCTGGCCGACAGGGAACAGCGTGACGGGGTCCGCCGGTCGGCATGGCACGATCACTCGGGATTCACCCCTACGTGGGTCATGCCGCGCAGGTGAACGAACCGCTGGAAGTCGGCCGTCCCCGCACCGTTCTGCTCCTCAGTCCGGCCCGGTCCCGTCGCGGTGGCGGGAAGGGAGGTGCAACCACCGCGTAATCAGGGAGAGTTGTAAGGACTCCTCAAGATCACGCGATGGCCTCTGCCCCGCCCGGTAACCCGGTCACAGGACGAGCATGAGCTTGCCGCCGGGCCGGCGGGACTGGCTGAGCTCGGCCGCCTCCTGGATCTGGTCGAGTGTGTAGGTGCGGGCGACCGATACGACGAGAACGCCTTCGCCGGCCAGCCGGGCGAACTCGTTCATCCGGTCGTAGCGCATCTCGATCTGGGTGATCCGGGTGCCCAGTTCGGCTGCGGCGGCGAAGTCCGAGATCGTGAGGACACGATCGGGGTCCCCGGTCAGCTCGATCAGGGACGGCAGCGAGCCGCCGCCCGGGCTTGCCTCGTGGGCGCGGTCTATCCGGCCGCCGCTCGGGGCCGTGTCCAGGGCGCGGTCGACGCGGCCCCCGGCCAGCGCGGCGACGCGCTCGGCCATGCCGTCGCCGTAGCCGGTCACCAGGGCGCCGATCTCCGCCAGGGCCGCGGCCCGCGTCGGCCCGGCGGTGGCGATCACCCGGACTCCCCGGTGCAGCGCCAGGCGCACCGCCACCTCACCCACGGTGGAGCCCGCGCCGTGGACGAGCAGCAGCTCGCCCGGCTGGACACCCAGGTCGTCGAGCGCGTGCCAGGCCGTCTCGGCCGCCATCGGCAGCGCGGCTGCCTGCTCGGCGGTGACGCCCGCGGGAATGTGGGCCCAGGCGGCCATCAGCGCGTACTCGGCGGCCCCGGCCGTCGGGCCGTCGAGGGTCGCCGGGCCGAACACGCGGTCGCCGATCTCGACGCCGGAAACGCCCTCGCCGAGCCCGTCGACGGTGCCCGCGACCTCGACGCCGAGCCCGCGCGGCAGCGGCGGCAGCTGATCGGCGAGCACGCCGTCGACCACCGCCCAGTCGCCCGGCGTCAGGCCGCACGCCCGCACGGCGATCCGGATCTGGCCGGGTCCCGGCTCGGGCTTCGGGACCTCGCGGAGCACGATCACGTCCGGAGAACCGAACCGGTCGAACTGAAGCGCCTTCATGATCATGACCATCCTTCTAAGTGATGACAGCATCTGTTGTCATCGATGGTAACGCGTCCTGACGACAGCCTCTGCTGTCATATGCTGTCGGGTATGCCGCGATGGGAGTCAGACGCACAGGGGCGGCTTGAGCGCGCGGCGCTCGAGCTCTTCGAGACGCAGGGGTTCGAGCGCACCACGGTCGCGCAGATCGCGCGCACCGCCGGCCTGACCGAGCGCTCCTTCTACCGCTATTTCCCCGACAAGCGGGAAGTCCTCTTCGCCGGCAACGAACTCGAAGCGCACCTTGCCGCCCGGGTCGAGGCGGCCGACCCCGGCCTCACACCGATCGAGGCGCTGCTGACCGCACTGGGAACCGCCGACGAGGTCTTTCCCTCGCGCGAGTTCCTGCTGCGCCGCGTCAAAGTGATCGCCACCAGTCCGGCACTGGCCGAGCGCGATCTGATCAAACTCGCCGACATCGCCGACGCGTTGGCAGGGGCGCTCGAACAACGAGGCGTCGAGCGCGGCAAAGCACGCTTCATCATCGACGTGGCGATTGCGGTCTCCCGGCGCGCCACGTCCCGCTGGCTGGCCGACCCGGAGGCGACCCTCTCCGAACTCGTCGCCCAGACCGCCGCCGAACTGCGCGAGGCAGTCGGCTGAGCGTGCCGGTCGGCTGAGCCTGCCGCACGGCACGTGTTCTTGGCGGGGCACGGTCCGGCGGGAACGAGCCCGGACCTGGCCGCGGGCGCGGTCGGCGCCTGCGGCGAACAATTGCGATGTAACCGCTGCGGGAGCTGCGGAATACTGCGCGGGTGACTGACGAACGCGTGTTGCAGGATGATCCTGATCGCAGAGTGGTACGTATCGGCGACACGGTCCGGCGGCCCGTGCATTCGTGGACCCCGGCGGTCCACGAGTTGCTCCGGCATCTGGAGGCTGTCGGCTTCCCCTACTCGCCACGGGTGCGGGGGATCGACGAGAGCGGACGTGAGGTCCTCACCTATCTGGACGGCGAGTCGGGACCGCAGGGCTGGGCCAAGGTGATCGACGACTCCGGTCTCGCCGCCTTCGCGCGCTTCCTGCGTCAGTATCACGACGCGGTCGACGGTTTCCGTCTGTCCGAAGGGCTGACCTGGTGCACCGGGGAGAGCGGGCCGCGGGACGGTGAGGTGGTCTGCCACGGTGACTTCGGCCCGTGGAACATCGTCTGGCAGCGGGAGAACCCCGTCGGCATCCTCGACTGGGACTACGCCCGGCCGGCGGACCGGCTGCACGACATCGCCTACGCGCTGGAGTACGTCGCCCCGTTCCGGGACGACGCCGAATGCGTCCGCTGGCTGCGGTATCCCGGGCCACCCGACCGGCGCCACCGCTTGGAACTGTTCGCCCACGCCTACGGCTTGACCTCCACCGACGGACTGGCCGGCGCGGTCGTCGACGTCCAGAAAGCGGCGATCGAGCAGGTTCGCGGTCTCGCCGCGCGGGGACTCCAGCCCCAGGCCCGCTGGGTCGCCGACGGCTACCTCGACGACCTGACCCAACGAGTCGCCTGGAGCCAAGCCAACCGGCACCTGTTCGAGTAAGCGCGCCTGAACGGCGATCCGGGACAGCGGTCCTGGACGCGGCGGCCCGTCTCCTGCCCCACCTCCGGCTCGCGCGCCCTCCGGACCGCCCGGTCGCCTGAGCCCGGGGGAGTTCGTGGCCGACGGGGCTGGCGAGTCCTCCGGACGTACGCCGTGGGGGAAGGCACGCTTCACGGATGCACGCCGTACTGCACGCGCTGTCGATCACCGGGTCCATGGCCTGGGAGATCACCTGGGCCCTGATCCTCGGCTTCGCCCTGTCCGCCGTCGTCCAGGCCGTGGTCCGCAAGTCGACCGTCGTCGCGCTGCTCGGTGACGACCGGCCGGCCACTCTCGCCGTCGCCGCGGGCCTGGGTGCGGCCTCCTCGTCCTGCTCCTACGCGGCGGTGGCGCTGGCCCGGTCCCTGTTTCTCAAGGGCGCGCACTTCACCGCCGTGATGGCCTTCGAGATCGCCTCGACCAACCTCGTCGTGGAACTCGGCGTGATCCTGGTGTTGCTGATGGGCTGGCAGTTCGCCGCCGCCGAGTTCGTCGGCGGCCCCGTCATGATCGTCGTACTGGCTGTCCTGTTCCGCCTCCTCCTGCGCGACAGACTCCTGCGCCAGGCCCATGACCAGGCCCGGAAGGGGCTGTCCGGGTCCATGGAGGGCCACGCCGCGATGGACATGACCGTCCGGCGCGAAGGCTCCTTCACCCGGCGGCTGTTCTCCCGGGAGGGCTTCACCGCCACGGCGCACGTCTTCGTCATGGAATGGGCGGCGATCCTGCGCGACCTGGTCGCCGGTCTGCTCATCGCCGGCGCCATCGCCGCCTGGGTGCCGGACTCGTTCTGGCGTGCCTTCTTCTTCGACGGCCACCCTCTGGCAGCCAAGCTGTGGGGTCCCGTCGTCGGCCCGCTGGTGGCCATCGCCTCGTTCGTCTGCTCCATCGGCAACGTCCCACTGGCGGTGGTGCTGTGGAAGGGAGGCATCAGTTTCGGCGGGGTGGTGGCGTTCATCTTCGCCGATCTGCTGATCCTGCCGATCCTCAACATCTACCGGAAGTACTACGGCGCCAGGATGGCGGCCTTTCTCCTCGGCACGTTCTACCTCGCGACGGTCGTCGCCGGATACGTCGTGGAACTGGTCTTCGGAGGACTCGGGCTGATCCCCGATCAGGACGGCGCGAAGCTTCCCACGGAAGGCATCAGCTGGAACTACACCACCTGGCTCAATATCGCCTTCCTCGCCCTCGCGGCCGTACTCCTGGTCCGCTTCTGGCGCACCGGTGGCCCGCCCATGCTCCGCACGATGGGCGGCGGCTCGCCCGCTACCGGTCATGACCGCACGCGGCACCGTGCCGACGGGGAGCGATGAGTCCGGCCGTGGACGCCGGTCTGTATCCGAGACATGTAGTCGATCGCACTCAAGGAGATCGTCATGACCACCACCTACACGTTCGACGTCTTCTCCAGCCTCGACGGCTTCGGCGCCGCCGGCGGCGACTGGACCGGCTACTGGGGCAAGCAGGGCCCCGAACTCCTCGACCACCGCTTCGGCCTCTACGGCGAGGAACAGCGGATGGTCTTCGGGGCCAACACTTTTCGGGCGTTCACGCGGATGCTGGCCGCGAGCACCGAGGAGTCCGAGGTACGTGACCCCTGGGTCACCCGCATGGTGAACCTGCCGGCGACAGTGGTGTCGACCACCCTGGAAGGACCCCTCGACTGGCCCGACGCGGACCTCGTACATGGCGACGCCGTCGACGTCGTCGCGGCGCTCAAGGAGTCGTCCCCCGTACCGCTGCGCTCGCACGGCAGCCTCTCGATGAACCGGGCGCTGATGGCCGCCGGGCTGGTCGACCGCGTCCAGGTGACGATCTTCCCGGTGATCACCGGCCGGACCGGGCTGGACGCGATCTTCCAGGGAGCGGCCGACTTCGACCTCGAACTGATCGAGCACCGGACGCTCGACAACCACATCCAGGAACTGATCTACCGGCCCACCGTCCACGCGTCGGCCTGAGGCGCTTCCTCACCCGGGTCACGAACTGAACGGCACAGCCGGAGTCCACCCAGGGCGAGCGCGGGTCGGGGAGGGGCCGTCCACAACCACCGCGGTACGGCGGAAGCCGTGTCCCGGCCCTCCCCGACCGGAAGCGATCGAAGAGCCCGCGGCCTTCAACCCTCCTCAGGATTCCGGTCGTTCTCCTCCTGCGCCTGCGCCCAGGTGATCGCCCATTCGTCGAGCGGTTGGAGGGCATGACCGAGCGCGGCCCCCAGCCGGGTGAGTTCATAGCCATCGTCGGAGGAGGCGACGATCCCGCTCGACGTGAGCTCGCGAAGCCGCTGGTAGAGGACGCTGGACGACAGGCCCGCGCACCGTGCCAGCAGCGCACGCGCACCGAGCGGACCCGCACGCAGCTCCCAGAGAATTCGCAGCGCCCACCGACGGCCGAAGAGATCCATCGCGGCCATGATCGGACGGCCGGTGGTCGATCCACGAACCGGGGCTCCTGGGCGCGGTGTCGGCATGACTCTCCTTGTGTTTCGTTATTCGAAACACTAGCATCCGCCCCGTGTTTCTCATTGAGAAACAACCTCGACGGGAGCACCGATGCCGCGAACAGCCCTGCTGGAACCGCCGTACACCGCCCAGGCCGACGCGCTGCTCGCGCGCATGACGCCCGGCGGCCCCGCCGACGAGTGCTGGACGTCCGAGCGCGAACGGCTGCTCGTCCTCACAACCGGAACCGGCCGATGAGCACCACCCCGGAACACCCCGAGGCGCGACTGCTGGTCCCCTCCCTGACATTCGTCGCCCTGGTCGTCGCAGCCGTCGCCAGCCTCGGGACGCCGCTCATCACCAGCGTGGCGACCACGTTCCACGTCTCGCTCGACAGCGCGCAGTGGACGCTGACCATCGCGCTGCTGAGCGGCGCCGTCGCCACACCCGTCCTCGGGAGGCTCGGAGCAGGCCCGCACCGGCGAGCCACGATTCTCGCCACACTGGCGGTCGTCGTCGCCGGCAGTGCGCTCACCGTGCTGCCGCTGCCGTTCGCGTGGCTGCTTGTCGGCAGGGCGGCCCAAGGCATCGGGCTCGGTCTGACGGCGCTGATGATGGGCGTGGCCCGTGACCATCTCCCCGAGGAGCGCGGCGCGGCCACGATCGCCCTGATCTCGGTGGTCTCGATCATCGGAGCCGGCGTCGGCTACCCGCTCACCGCGCTGCTCGCCGAGTTCGGCGGGGTACGGGCCGCCTACGGCTTCGGCCTGTTCGTCACCGCCGCCGCTTTCCTGGCCGCGTGGCGCTCCATCCCCGTGGCTCCCGACGGCCGCTCCGCGCACGTGAACGTAACGGGCGCGCTCCTGCTGGCGGGTGGACTGTTCCTCGTCCTGTTCCTGGCAAGCGAGACGAGCCTGTGGAGCCATCACCTCACCGTGGCGGTGGTCCTCGCCGTCGTCGCCGTGCTCCTGCTCTGCGTCTGGACCGCCTCCGAGCTGCGCAGCAAGACGCCCCTGGTCGATGTCCGGGCGGTGCGGCACCCAGCGGTCGCGGGGGCGAACATCGCCATGTTCGTCGGCGGGATCGGCATGTATCTCCTCCTCACCCTCATCACCCGGTACGCGCAGACGCCGCACAGCGCCGGCTACGGCTTCGGGCTGACCACCTTCGTCGCCGGGCTGGTCCTTGTCCCGTTCTCCGCGCTGGGGTTCGTCGCCGGCAAACTCACGCCTCGGCTTCGCGCACGGGTCGACGCCCCCTTGCTCCTGGCGGGCAGCGCCGTCGTCGTGGGTGGCGGGTTCGTTCTCTTCGCGGCGGCCCGGTCGAATCTGGCCGAACTCTTCGTAGCGATGGGCGTGCTGGGCTTCGGTGTCGGCAGCTTCTCGGCCGCCATGCCCGGCGTCATCCTGGCTGTCACCCCCAAGAGCGAGACGTCCAGCGCGATGAGCTTCAACTACGTCGTACGCAGCGTCGGTTACTCCCTGGGCAGCGCCATGGGCGGCCTGGTCCTGGCCGCCGGCACCGACGCCGGCCGTCTCTTCCCGGACGAGGCCGCCTACACCACGGCCGCGCTGGTCGGCATTGCCGCCATGGCGATCACGGCAGTGGCCGGCCTCGCTCTCGCCCGCCAACGCTCGCCCACGACCGACCCGACCGCGGCCCTGATCGACGGGCCGAGCCGGGGCGGGTCGGGTCGATGACCGACCGGTCAGCGAACCCGTTCCGTCAGTGGCCACGGGGCGCGTACATGAGGATGCCCATTCCGACGAGGCAGACGACGGCGCCGATGATGTCGTAGCGGTCGGGGCGGAAGCCGTCGGCGACCACGGCCCAGGCGATCGACCCGGCGACGAAGATCCCGCCGTACGCGGCGAGGATGCGGCCGAAGTTGCCGTCCGGCTGGAGCGTGGCGACGAACCCGTACAACCCGAGCGCGATGACGCCGGCGCCGACCCAGATCCAGCCCTTGTGTTCGCGTACGCCTTGCCAGACCAGCCAGGCCCCTCCGATCTCGAAGAGCGCGGCGACGATGAACAGGGCGATGGAGCGGGCGACGAGCACGACGGCAGGGTCCTTCTGTCGGACGGCGAGGAGGTGAGAGTCGGTGGTGTGACGGTCAGTTGGCCGGGCCGAAGAGATCGGTGAGCAGGCCCGCGCCGTCGGCGGCGGCGCGGACTTCGAGGTGCAGCTCCTGGCCGTCGAGATGAAGCCGGAAGTCGAAGAAGGGGCAGCACCGCTGTTCGTCGGCGGCGAGCGCCGCCACCGCTGCGGTACGCGCGGCGGGCAGAGTGAGCCGCAGGCCGTCGGGAATGGCCGTCCGTACGGCGCCGTCGAGCGCCTCGTGCCACTGGGCGGTACGTTCGCGCAAGCCGTCGCCGGTCAGGGAACAGGCCACCGGGGTACGGCGCCACCGTTCCGCGTCCTGCTCGGCGGCCTGGCGGCCGGGCAGCAGGTCGACGTCCACCGCCCGGGTGCTCCCGGCGGACGGCGGGGCGGTGAGGAAGCCGCACCCGGGATCGCAGCGCCCGGCCCGGTCGGGCAGTGCGTCGAGGTGGGCCAGCGCCGTGTTCAGCGACGCGGTGAAGGCGGCCAGCTCGGCGGCCCGAAGCTCGGCCTCGGCCAGGCGTGCGGCGATCCGTGGCCGCAGGTCCGCCCTGACCTCCCAGCAAGTCCCGGCCTGCCACACCGCGAGGAGTTCGACGATCTCCTCCAGGGGCAGCCCGAGGTGCTTGGCCGCGCCGATGAACGCCAGGCGCTCGACCGCGTCCTCGCCGTACATCCGATAGCCGGCCGGGGTGCGGCCGGCGGACAGAAGCCCGGCGTTCTCGTAGAAACGCAGGGTGGTGGCCGGGACGCCGCTGCGTTCGGCGAGCTGGGAGATCCGCATCGTGCTCACCCTCCGACGGTAGACCTTCTACCTGACTCGAAGGTCAAGCGTCCCGGCCGCTGACCCTCTGCTTCGCCGATCCTCCGCCCTGTGATCGCACGCACCACAAGCCGCTTTCACCACACGCACTGGCCGGCCCGCCTGCCTCAGCCCTCCGAGGCCGACCCGGAGTTCGGGGCCACGGCCGCCGAGACAGCCCGGAGCAGCGCCTCGGGCTCGGCGCCCCAGCGTGAGCTGATCACCAGGTCACGCGCCGGGTCGACCCAGAGCAGGTGCGCGCCGCCGTTGCCCCGGGCGCAGCGTCCGGTCGACGGGGCGTCGGGCCATACCGTGCGGTCGTCGTTGAGCCACCAGGACAGGCCGTAGTTCGGCTTCACCGGGCAGGGCGTCCACAGTTCCTCGATCCAGCGACGGGAGACCACCTGGCGTCCTCCCCAACTCCCGCCCAGCAGACAGAGCCGGCCGATGCGGGCCAGGTCGAGGGCGTTGATCCACAGTCCGCCGCCCCAGTGCGCGCCCCCGGACACGACGGGCACGCGTCCATCGGGCACATCGGCCCAGGAGTTGGCGTATCCGTGCCAGGACCACAGGGGCGAGGCGCCAATGGGTTCCGCGATGCGGGTGCGCAGTATCTCCGGCAGGGGCTTGCCGTAGAGCACGGTGAGTGCCAAGGCGGCCAGGTTCACGCGTACGTCGTTGTACGCCCAGCCCTCGCCGGGCGGCCCGCCCGGCGACTCCGTGCCCTCCCGGACGCTCTGCGCGTCGACCGAGGTGGGTTTGGACCAGAGTTCGCCCTCCCACTGACTGGTCTGGTCCAGGAGGTGCCGCCAGGTGATGGCCCGTCCGTGGGAGCCGGCGAACTGCGGCAGGTCCACGGAGCGGTGCACCGGCTCGTCGAGTCGCAGCAGCCCGTCGTCGTACGCCGGTCCGGCGGTCAGCGCCAGGACGCTCTTGGTCGCGCTGAAGGCCATCTCCACCCGGGCCGGATCACCCCAGGAGGCGATGACCGCACCGCGACGTACGACGACACCGCTCGGCGATCCGCCGTCCAGCAGCGGACCCACCACCTCACGGTGAGAGGTGTCGGACACCTGAGCCGCCAGATACGACGCCATGTCCGTCACACCGGGCACGGCCCGCTCCGACTGCTCCCGGACTGCCAGCTTTACGGCGTCCGCGTTCACCCCGGCCCACGGATCACCCCCGGCGTCCTGCCACTCCAGCCGTTCACCCACCCGCGTCACCCCCCGACACCTCTCGATCCGTGCGCTCTCCGCCGTGCACCGAAGCCCGTTCACGCCCACCGCGCGGGCCAAGATCACTTTCCCGTGACTGTACTGCGCGGGGATCGGCCGACCCGTGCCCCGGCCGACGGGCCGGTCCGCCGGGCTTGCGGCAGTCTGGGTTGATATAAGCGTCATAGGAGTTGGCGTTTGTCATCAATGTCTGCCGTGACCGATGAGTTCGGTGCGGCTCGGTGGTCGGTACGGCTGGATACACCGACAGCGAGGGGCCTGTGCCGGGAACGTCCGGCGCGGGAGGAAGCACATGGAGGCAGTGATGAGCGCCGACGACTCCGACCAGGGGCACGCGATCCGGACGGGCGGGCAGGGGACGCGGGCGAGCGGTCCCAGGGTGCTGGTGGCGGGGGCGAGCATCGCGGGACCCGCGCTGGCCCACTGGCTGCGCCGGCGAGGGGCCGAGGTGACCGTGGTGGAGCGGGCTCCCGGGCTGCGCCCGGGCGGGCAGGCGGTGGACGCGCGCGGGGTCGCCAAGGAGGCCATCGCGCGCATGGGGTTGGACGCGGCGGTGCGCGCGGCGTGCACCGACACCGCCGGCGCACACACCGTGGACGCGGACGGGCAGGTGCTGGAGACCTTCCGTGCCGACGACGACGGTGGCGACGGGTTCATCGCGGACATCGAGATCCTGCGCGGGGACCTGTCCCAGGTGCTCTACGACGACACCCGCGACGGCGTCGAGTACGTCTTCGGCGACCGAATCGCCGAACTCGCCCAGGACGCGGACGGGGTCGACGTGGTCTTCGCCGGCGGCAGCCGACGGCGCTTCGACCTGGTGGTGGGGGCGGACGGGCCGCACTCGGAGCTGCGAGCGATGGTCTTCGGGCCGCATGAACGGTTCCTCCGCCACCTCGGGCACGTGCTGGCCTTCTACAGCGTGCCCAACGAGTTCGGGCTGGATCGCTGGCTGCTTGAGTACCAGGATCAGGAGACCGGGCGCTCCGCCCTCCTGCGCCCCATCCAGGACGCGACCCGGGCGATGGCCATGTTCTACTTCGCCTCGGCCGACTTCGACGTCGACCACCGTGACATCGCCGCCCAGAAGTTCCTGCTGCGGGAGCGGATGGCGGGCCTGGGCTGGTTGACCCCGGACATCCTCGCGCACCTGGACGACACGCCGGACTTCTATCTCGACCAGGTCGCTCAGGTGGTGATGGACCGCTGGTCGAGCGGACGGGTGGGGCTGCTCGGCGACGCGGCGTTCAGCTCGTCGCCGATGTCCGGGCAGGGCACCGGGCTGGCACTGGTCGGCGCCTATCTGCTGGCCGGGGAACTGGCCGCCGCCGGATGGGACCCCGACGCCGGGTTCGCCCGCTACGAGGCGCGGATGCGCTCGTTCGTCGAGGCCAACCAGGAGATCGGCCGGTTGAACGCCCGCAGCCGCGAAGTCCCCGGGCCTGACACCGAACCGGCCCCCGATTTCGCCGGCGAATGGTTCACGGAGCTGGTCGGGCGCGCGATCAACGGTGTCGAACTGCCCGACTACGCGGGGGTGCCGGACTCCGGAGCCCCGGCAGGATCGCCGATCACCTCGTCAACCAAGCCGTAGGTGTCGTACGACGCGCCAAGAGGGACCACGCTTCGGAAGGTTGAGCAGCGCGGGCCTCCTGGACGTCGCCGGGGTAGACCGCCGACGCTCCGGCGTCCGGCGCCGACGTTTGTCGCGGTCGGGTCCCTGGGGAGCGGGTCGAGGTGATCACGACGGATGTGTAGGGCAGGGTGGCGTGGCCGCCGAGCTTGTCGATCGCGGTCCCGGCGCTGTCCAGGACCTCGGCCAGTTTGTCTGCGGGGAGTTGGGTGAGGCCGCCGAAGGTGGGAAGTTGGTCGAGCCACTCCTCTCGGGAGTAGGTGCGCTCCCAGGCGAAGCGCCACTGTTCCGGCTCGCTGAAGTTGCCTGACTGCCGTATGCCGTCGGCGATTCTCGCGAACAGCGGCTGGTAGGCGTCCACGACCGATCCTCCCTGGCGACCTCGACCTCGACATGCCCGCGTCGCGCGAAGGCGGCCATCCGCTCGTCGGGCTCGACAGCGAGCACCGTGCAGCTGGCCGCCTGGAACTGCCGTGCCTCGACGCCGGTCCCCACTCCGACGCCGAGGATGTGCCGGCCGGGGCTTGCCGCGATGATCCTGTCCACCAGGGCGTCGGGATACGGCGGTCGGGCACGGTCGTAACGTTCGGCGTCCACGCCGAACGACTCGGGGCCCGACGCGTTGACCAGCCGGGCGGTCACCGAAGAGGCGAACCACGCCAAGGGTGTGCTGCACCGGCACTTCGCCGACTTCGACGCTTTCCTGGCGGAACTGATCCTCGACCGCGTCCGCGCCATCGAGGAGCGCACCACGACTCTGCGCGCTGCCGCCGGCACCGGGAGCGTGGTGGACAGCCTCGCCGACACCCTGCGGGACTTGTTCGCGCCGGTCACGGTGGCGATCGTCGCGCTCATCACCTTCCGCGACGGGCTCCGCGCCCGGTTGCGCGAGGCCGGTCTGCCCGGTATCCCCCTGGTCATGCAGGGCACTGCCATGATCGCCGGATATCTCACCGCCGAGCGGGAGTTGGGGCGTCTGGCCGATGACGCCGACATCGACACGCTCGCCCCCACCCTGGTCGGGGCCGGGCACCTGCCGTTCGCCGACCGGACAAGCGCCCCGCCGCAGACCGCCGCCGTCCGCAGGATGATGACCACCGTCGTCGCCGGCGCCCTGCGACCACTCCGGTCGTGAACTGAGCGCCCAGGTCGTACGTCGCCCCACTCCTCGGCGTCTTCAGCCGGCCTGGATCCATGTGGTGACCGCGAGGACGGTGGGCGCGGGGAAGGCGACGACGCCTGTGAGAAGCAGTCGGCTTTCGGTCGCGAGCCGGCGGACGCCGGGCGCGAAGGCCAGCGCGATGAGCGCGGCAGCCGATCCGGCGACGATCAGCGCGTATCGCAGAAGGAACCCTCCCACGGGCATCTCGGCCGCCAAACCCCAGACCGTGGTCATGCTGACGAGGAACGCGAGCCAGGCGAGGGACACGAGGGTGAGAGCCCACACCAGACCGGCCATTACGGCGACGGCTGTCTGCCCGCGATGAGGCGTGGGGGCAGGCTGCCACGGGCCGTAAAGAGCGGCGTACGTCTTGGAGTTCACCGGGGGAGCCTTCCGTGAGAGCGGGTGCTCCTGATCCTCGGTCACGCAGCGGCGCCGTTCATGAGTCCGGCTGCTTACCTCGTGGCGGGCGCGTACTCACCCGCCCCCGGTCTCCGGCAATGACGGGCGCCGCGTGCCACCGTGGGCGGCCCGATTCGATCCAGCAGGTCTCGACCGTGCCCCGGTGCCCCTGGGCCCATCCCCGCACGCGGGGTCCCGCAGCGGGAGTTGAGCAAGCTCACTGAGATGTGAGTGGTGAGGAGGGTGTCATTCCGGGGTGGGTTCCTCGGCGATGATGCGGGTCAGCAGCGTACGGGCCTCGTTGAGGCGCGGGTGGGCCGGATGCAGGAACTGCTCGCAGGCGGCCAGTGCCTCGCGGGCGGTGGCCTCTGCCTCGTCGCGACGGCCCAGGCCGTGCAGGGCCCTGGCTGTCACGATCTCCAGAATGCCGCTCGCCGTCCGACCTCCCGCCGGTGTGTACCGGCGGGCCTCGGCCAACGCCTCCTCGTACCGGCTCTGCCCGTTGAGGCTGTCCACCAGCGCACGATGCAGGAAGGCGGCCGTGGGCCCGTCCGCCTGCGGCAGGTGCCCTCGCGCGATGGCCTCCGCTTCCTCGTGGCGGCCTTGCCCGTTCAGTGCGCCGGCCAAGTTGGTCAACGCGTTCTGCTCGATCCTCCACATCTCGGTGAGATGCGCGAGTCGGGTCGTGCCGCGCAGGATGTCCAGCGCCTCGGTCTCGGCCTCGGCGTACCGGTCCTGTTGTACGAGGACCGCCGCACGGTTCGACCGGACGGCCAGAAGCAGTTGGCGGTTGGTGCCGGCTGTCTGCTCCAACTCCGTGATCAGAGTTTCGAGTTCGGGCAGCAGCTCCGCGCCCCGGCCGTGGGCGATCCCCGCCCCGGCGGCAAGGGATCGCGCCAGCCACGGGACCAGTCCGGGGTCGCCGTCCCGGGCGCGCGACGCGGCGGCGAGAGCCCGCGCCTCGGTCTCGGCTTCCTCGAAGTCGCCCGCCGCGAGGAGTTCCTGGATACGGTCCAGGGTCACCCGTTGCGAAGAGGCCGCACTTCCTCTGCCCCGCCCGTGCCGGGCGCGGTCCCACTCCCTACGTATGGATCTCACAAGCCGCAAGACTACGGGCCCGAGGCAGTCTCACCGTCCGCCCTCCGCCCGCGCTTCGGCCATCTCCCGCCAACGCGCCAAGTCACGCCGGAAAGCAGCGATGTCAGGGTGATCAGGGGGCAGCCGCCGCACGGCGTCGCTGAGGAATCCCTCAAGCACACGCACGGCGCCGTCCGCGTCTCCCGCCTCACCGCGCCAGCGAGCCAGCCTTTGACGGATGGTGACGAGCCGGGGGTGGTCAGGATCGAGTACCCGCAGCGCGTCGCTCAGCAGGATCTCGTGCGCGGCAGCCGCTCCGAGCGGATCTCCGGCCTCTCCCTGCCAGTTGGCGAGGGCACTGCGCGTAGCCAGAGTTTGAGGATGGCCCGGTCCCATGACCCGTGGCACATCGGACGCGAGTTCCTCGAATTCGGAGATCGCGGCGGTCACATGACCGGCCTCGCCTCGCCACCACGCAAGATTGTGCCGGGTCACCAGGGTGTCGGGGTGCTCCGGGCCGAGTACGCGAAGTCTGCCCGACAGGGAGTGCTGGAACGCGGCTACCGCCCCGGGGGCGTCTCCGGTTCGTCCGCGCCACCAGCCGATGTTTCCCCAACTGTTCAGGGTGTCGGGATGGTCGGGGCCCAGTACCCGAAGCCGGTGTGCCAGTAACTCCTCGAACGCTTCGACAGCGCCCGCGGCATCTCCGGTCCTGCCCCGCCACCACGCGAGGTTGTGCCGAGTGGTCAGAGTGTCCGGGTGGTCAGAGCCGAGCACTCTGATCCGGTCGGGAAGCAGCCTCTCGTAGGCATCGACCGCACCGGAGGCATCTGCGGCCTCACCTCGCCAGCCGGCGAGTTCGTGACGCGAAGTCAGAGTCGAGTGATGGTTGGGGCCGAGATACCTGGTGATGGTCGCCGTGAGCTGTTCGTAGTAACCGACTGCGGCGCTGAGCTGTCCCGACTCTCCGAGACTCGTCCCGACCCGGTGGAGTACGGGGTGTACGTCGGGCTGAAGCAGGGCTGCTTCAGCCGTGTCGGCGAGTGCCATCGCGTTGGCGCGCAGGCTCGCCGCGAAACTTGAGTCCCGCTCGATGTCGGGCCAGACGGCGCTCAGCGCGTCGGAGGCCGCCCGCGCGGCGGCCTCCTGCCTGACGGGTGAGACGGCGTCCCTGACGCAGCGCTGGATGAGCTGGTGTACGCGTACGGGCTGATGGGGCGAGGTCGGACGATGGTCGATCAGGCTGAGCCTGTGCAGGGCCCGCAGGGCGCGCGTGGCGTCTCCGGAGGAGACAGGGGCCGGTTCACCGGCGGACGGCGGGCCCGTGCGGGTGCGGTGTGCGGTGAGGTAGGCGAGAGCGGGGCCGCTGGTGAGGGCGGCGGTGGGGATGCCGTTGGCGTCCAGCAGGGCGCTGAGTTGGAGCATGGGGCGGGCAAGTCCGGCGGGGCGCAGGATGTCGGCACGGTCGATGGACAGGGACCAGGCTGCGGCCAGCGGGTAAGTCTGGTCGTCGGGCAGGGCATCGGGGGTGGTGTCGTCGAGCGTGGTGGCACGGTCGGCGAGCAGGCCTCGGTAGTCGGCCACACCGTGTCCGACATCGATGATGTAGGCGACGGCCTGGGCAAGAGCGAGGGGCAGACAGCCGAGATCCGAGGCCAGAGCCGCCAACTCGTCGGCGGATTCGTTACGGCCGTGTCCGGCCAGGGACGCGGTGAGGTAGGAGAGGGCCTCGGCCCTGGTGAACAGACCGACTTCGATGGTGTGACGGTCGTTCGAGGCGATGGCGGCGTCCCGGCGGCGGGTCGTGACCAGAGTGCGGCCGTGAGAGCTGGCCGGCGGCCAGAGGCCACGCACGTCCGAAGGATCGGCGACGTCGTCCAGAACAATCAGCCACTGGCACGGTTCCGCCGCGGACTTGGGGGTGAGCCAGGCCAGAAAGGAGCGGGCGGCCTTCTCCGGATCGTTCGGATCGCCCCGGCACAATTCCACTCCGGCCTGCGCATAGCCGGTCACGATGGCCTGGCGGCTGCTCGCGGTGACCCACACCAGGACATCCAGGCCGCCGGCCGATCCGTCGCCGGCCCAGGCTCTGCGGGCGTAGTCGGCGGCCAGTTGGGTCTTGCCCACCCCGCCCATGCCGGTCAGTACCCGCGTTGTCACGGCGGGGCCCCCGCTGTCGACCCTCTCGTCGAGCCGGTCCATCTCGACGCGGTGCTGGAAGGACCGCGCCTCGGTCGGGATGAGCCCGACCTGATGCGGCCAGGAGGCCGTCGCCTGTGGAGCACGCTGCTGCACGGCCAGCGTGCCGATGTTCAACTGTCCGGTGTTGGCCACTCCGCCCCAGGAAGCGGTCGCGTCCCCGGTGTCGGACAGATCCACCGCAGTGCCAGGAACCGGGTCGGTTCGGTCGGTTCCGTCGGTCCGGTCGGTTCCGGGAGTTGCGCCCTGGTAGCCGGTAACGGCCGTTCCCCCGAAAGCCGCAGTTGCGTTGCCACTGCCGGTCACGGTGATCTCTGTGCCAGTGCCGGCGGGACCCTGGCGGGGTCTGTCTCCTCTGCTACGGACCATCGGTCCGACTGTATTGCGCCCCGACCACCAGCGTTGGCGATTCCCCGACATACTGAGCAACTCGACTTGAAGACACCGAACTGCCGCACTTGGGTGCAGGGATGGGGCAGGGTATGGGGCGTGGAGGGGTGACGGAAGTGCGCCGTGAACGTACGCGTACCGGGCGGCTGATCGAAGGACTGACCGTCGCTGTCGCGTCGGTCCTCTCGTTCGGCCTGCTCATCGGCCCGGCAGTCGTCTTCGGCACGAGCGCCTGGCGCCTCGCCACCGAAAGCGGCACCACCGGGTTCAGCCGATTCTCGGCTCCGGTGATCTTCCTCGTCCTCGTGGCGCTGCCGCTGGTCTTGGCCTGTCTTGTGTTCCGCTCGGGCCGGCGCAAGGAGAGGGAACGGCTGGCAGCGGCGGCCCCGGCGACGCTGACGCTGCTGGGTGCGTCCGTTGTGCCGTTCGTGGCTCTGTGCCTGATCTTCGTATACGCCGACTGACCTCCGGCCACGGCCGTCCGGGCTGGAGGGGGTTGACCCGGACGACGCCGAGACCATCCCCGCGGGCGTGGGCTCCTATACGCGGGCGGCGTCCCAGACCTGCATCAGTTGGGTGATCGCCGCCTCCAGGCTCTCCAGGGAGGTGCCGTCGCGGCTTTCGACCGAAAGCCCGTGGAGGAATCCGGTGAACACGATCGACATGCTCTCCGGATCCGTCGCGGGCGACAGCTCGCCCGCCGCCACCGCGCGCTGGATACAGGTAGCCACATTGCGCCGTACCGCCGCGCGATAGTCGGTCAGCAACGCCCGGACCGCCGACTGGTCGTCCGCCCCGACGGCCGCGGCCAGCACGATCAGACAACCCGAGGGGTGGCTGTGGTCCGTCTGCATGCGCGCGGAGGCCCGCAGGATGTGCTCAACCGCCGCCTTGGGCGGCAGTGACTCCTGGCTCACGGCGTCGGTGACGCGACCGAAGCGCGCCACGTAGGTCTGGACGGTCTCCTCGAACAGAGCCTCCTTGGAGCCGAACGCGGCGTAGAAGCTCGCTGAGGAGATCCCCATCGCCGTACGCAGCTGCGCGAGGCTCGTCGCGTTGTAGCCGTGCTCCCAGAACAGGTGCAACGCCGTCTGTACGGCGTGGTCACGGTCGAATTCCCGTGGTCGTCCCGTGCGTGCCATGTGCCTCTCCCGCCACCGCTCCGTAGCCCCTTGCCATTGTCGCACTGCTTGTGCTCAACTTATGGCTCAATCGATCCAGAAGTGGAGACGGTGAGCACGATGAAGATTCGAAGACTCGGTGTCGCGGTGATTCTGGCGACGTCCGCGCTGCTGATTCCGGGTGCCCTGCCCGGCGCGGCCTCGCCTTCCACGACGGCTGACACCGTCGTGGCCTCGTCTCCCGGAAAAGCTGACACCGCCGCGGCCCCGACCACGTCGCGCGACGAACCTCGCCCGCCGGCGGGTTACAAGTCGAAGTACGCGAAGGTCAACGGGTTCAACATGCACTACCTGCGCGGCGGCAGCGGGTCACCCATCGTGCTGCTGCACGGCTTTCCGCAGACCTCGGCCGAGTGGACCCATCAGCTCGGCCCCCTGGCCGAGGACCACACGGTGATCGCGGTGGACCTGCGCGGGGCCGGGGACTCGGGCGTCCCGAAAGACGGCTACGACGGCGTGCAGTTGGCCCGGGACGTGCACGCTCTGCTGACCCAGCTCGGCCTGAACGACGGAATCCAGATCGTCGCCCACGACGTCGGGATCTGGGCGGCCTATCCGTACGCCGCGATGTGGCCGTCGGAAGTGGAGCGCATGGCGGTGATGGAGGCGCCCATCCCGGACGAAACGATCTTCCAGGGTCCGGCCATCACTGCTGACGGGAGCCATTCGGCTTGGCACTTCGGCTTCTTCCAGGAGGAACTCGCCGAGAAGCTCATCGCCGGACAGGAACGTGAGTTCGTTGAGGGATTCATCGGCCTGATCGTCACCGAGCCGGACGCCTTCTCCCCGGAAGAGTACGAGTACTACGCCCGGTTCCTGCGAGAGCCCGGGCGTCTGAAGGCCTGGATGGAGGTGTACCGGGCGCTGCCCGAGAACGCCGCCCAGAACAAGCAGCTCCGGGCCAAGGGCAAGCTGACCATGCCCATTCTGGCGATCGGTGGCGAGAAGCTGCTGGGCGCGTCCGTCGGCGACCAGTGGAAGAAGTACGCCACGAACGTCGAAGGGGTGGTGTTTCCCGGCGCCGGACACTGGATCACCGAGGAGCAGCCCGAGGAACTGACGCAGATGCTGCGTGAATTCCTGCGCTGACCGTGTTGGGTGTGGGTGCCGCGGCTCAGGCTCGCGGCACCCACATCCACATCCACACCAACTCCGGCGGGCGCGCCCCATCGGAGCCGTGGGGTGACAGGGCGGGTACGGCGTAGGACGCACGTCGTCTCCGCCCTCCACGAAACAGACCGTCGTCGCTCGCGGCACCGACGCTGTCCCTGGCGCCGAAGCTGCCGCACTGATCGTCCCCAGCCGCGTAGGTCCACTCCAGACTCCCTTGGCCGGCGCAGACTCCTCTGCGCTCGCACCGGGTGTTCCGCCTCGGGCCCGTACGTGGCGCTCCGGCCAACTCCGCCTCGGCACCGGGAGGTTGGTCGGCTCTCAGGCGGACGCACGGCCGTGACGACCCTTGCCCCAGCGGCCACTTCGGCGGGTGTGCGAGAAAACCCACGGACTTCTGTTCCGATCGGAATAGAAGTCCGTGGGTGGAGGTTCCACTCATCGATGGCCGCAGCGACCAGTGCGTGGAGCGGCCGTCGCCAGTGCCGCGAAGGGGGTGAGCCTCCGGAGTGGCCACCAGTTATCAGCACCCAGCAGCACCCAATCAGCACCCATCAGCACCTATCAACGCCCGACCCGGGGCGACAGGAGAGCATCATGTCTGACACCGAACTGCGCGACACCGAGGCGCTGGACGCCCGAGAGTCCGACCGTATCGCCGTCGTGACGGGAGGCAGCCGTGGCATTGGCGCGGCCATCGCCGGCCGTCTCGCCGCCGACGGGTACACCGTCGCCGTTCACTACCGCCAGGACTCGGCCGCCGCGTCCGACGTCGTCGAGAAGATCATCGCGGCCGGCGGCTCCGCGTTCTCGTTCGCCGCCGACCTGGCCGCGCCGGACACGGGCACCGTGTTCTGGGCCGCGTACGACGCGGCGGCGGGTCCGCTGCGTGACGCCCCCGTGCGGGTGCTGGTGAACAACGCCGGGGTCGCCCTGCACGGCACCATCGAAGAGTTCAGCGCCGACGACTTCATCGTCCAGCAGCAGATCAACGCCACCGCACCGTTCCTGATCATCCAGGCAGCCCTGCCCCGGCTGGCCGACGGTGGGCGCATTGTGAACATCTCCTCCGGCACCAGTCGCGTCGCCCTCCCCGACCTCATCGGCTACACCATGACGAAGGGTGCCATCGATGCCCTCACCCTTCCCCTCGCCCTGCACCTCGGCCCCCGCGGTATCACCGTCAACGCCGTCGTGCCCGCCACCACCGACACCGACATGAACGCCTCCTGGCTGCGCGGCAACTCCGAACTCATCTCCACCATCGCCGCCCAGAACGCCCTCGGCCGGATCGGCGAACCCGCCGATGTCGCCGACGTCGTCGCACTCCTCACCTCCGACGACGCCCGGTGGATCACCGGACAACTCATCGACGCCACCGGCGGCTTCCGCCTGTAGCGCACCGCCGCCGACGGCGTTTCGGACGATCCACGCCGACGGTCCTGCCCGGCCCCTGGCTCCTTCCGCCGCTCGGCCCGCCACCTTTCAGGGTCGGTCTGCCGGAGGGCTGTCGGTGGGAGCGGTACGGTCCGCCGCCTTCGCCCGGTATCGCCCCGGCGTGATGCCGAACTCCCTCTCGAACGCGTGCGAGAGGGCGTATGGGCTCCCGTAACCGACCCGGCCCGCAATGGTGGCCAGGGTGTGCGGGGTGTCGCGGAGCAGTGTGGCGGCAAGGATGATGCGCCACCAGGTCAGGTACGCCATGGGAGGGCGGCCGACCAAGGTGGTGAACCGCCGCGCCAGCGTGGGGCGGGAGACACCCGCCTCCGCCGCCAGGCTGTCGTTGCTCCACGACGCGGCCGGATTCGAGTGCAGCGCGCGCAGGGCGGCGGCCGTCACCGGGTCGCCCAGCGCGCCGGGCCAGACTCCGGTGGTGCTCTCCGTCATCCAGGAGCGGATCATGTAGATGAGGAGAAGGTCGAGCAGGTTCGGAAGCGCCACGCAGGAGCCGGGCCGCATCTCGTCCAACTCACCGGCGAGCAGGTCGATCGCGGCACGGAGTTCGAGGTGGCTGCCCACTCGGCTGGGCAGGTGGACGACCTCGGGCAGTTCGGTCATGAGCGGGTGCATGCGGCTGCAATCGAGCCAGTACCTGCCGCAGAGCATCTCCGTCTCGTCGCGATCGGACGGGGCTCGCGATCCTGTCTCCACAAGCCATTGCTTGAAGGGCACCGCCTCCTGCGCCGCGAGCGTCGCGCCCGCCGCGTCGACGGGAGAACTGGCGATCACATGGCCCGTGCCATGAGGCAGCAGCACCGCGTCACCCACGCAGAGCGGTACCGGGCTGCCGCCGTCCGTCAGCAGCCAGCAGTTGCCCTTCAGCACGACGTAGAAGCCCGCGCCGTCGTACGGGTCCAGCCGTGCGCACCAGCTCCCGCTCGTCCGTACCCGGTGGGACCAGGGGTGTCCGAGGTGCACGGCAGAGATCGCGTCGCTGACCACATCCATTGACGCAGCATATCTCGCGTATCGGCCATGAGACGGATTCGTATTTTCTTGAGCTGGATGCGCATTGAGAGGGTCGTCCGACCGTTCTTAAGGTCGAGCACATGACGAACTTGAACGAGAGTGTGCGGAGCATGGTGCTGGGTGACGTCGAGGTCATCCGGGTCGTCGAGTGGCACGAACCGTTCCTGCCCACCTCCGGCATGTTCCCCGGAGCCGCCGCCGGCACCTGGAAGGACAACGAGGACTGGCTGGCCCCGGACCACTGGGAGCCGGACAGCGACGTGGTGGTGCTCGCTCTTCAGAGTTGGGTGCTGCGCAGCGGCGGGCGGACCGTCCTGGTGGACACCGGAGCGGGCAACGGGCGCGAGCGACCGAACATGGGACCGTTCCACAACGCGCAGAGTGATCTTCCCGGCCTCCTGGCGAGGGCCGGCGTGCGTCCGCAGGACGTGGACGTCGTCGTCAACACCCACCTCCACGTCGATCACGTCGGCTGGAACACCGTCGACGCCGACGGGCAGTGGGTACCGACGTTCCCCAACGCCCAGTACCTCATTCCGGCCGCGGACGACTTCCATTACGGCCCGGACAACGCGTACGGAAACGGTGCGCAGGAGGTCGACCGCCTGATCTACGAAGACAGCGTCGCACCCGTCCACCGGGCCGGACAGGCCGTGCTCTGGGACGGCATCCACCGCATCGACGAACATCTCACCCTGGAGTCCGCGCCCGGCCACACCCCCGGCTCGTCCGTGCTGCGGCTCGCGTCCGGGAGCGACCGGGCGGTCTTCGCCGGAGATCTGCTGCACAGCCCGGTGCAGATTCTCGATCCGTGCTGCAACAGCAACGCCTGCCTGGCCCCGGAACAAGCGGTGGCCACTCGCCGTCGGATTCTCGCGCGGGCGGCCGATGAACGGGAACTGCTCGTCCCCGCGCACTTCGGTGGCGCGGGCGCTTTGGAAGTCCGGCGGGAGGGAGACGGGTTCGCCCTCGGCCCCTGGGCGACAGCCGGCCGTCCCTCATGACGCACAAGTCGACCGACCGGCCCGCCGGGAGAGCGAGTGGGGCCCTTGTCCCGGTGCTCGCCTTCGTGGGCATCGTGGTCTCGGCGATGCAGACCCTGCTCGTCCCGGTGCTCAAGGACCTGCCGCGACTGCTGGACGCCGACCCCGGTGACACGACCTGGGTCATCACCGCGACTCTGCTCTCCGGCGCCGTCGCCACGCCGATCATGGGCCGCCTCGGCGACCTCCACGGCAAGCGCCGCATGCTGCTTCTCAGCCTCGCGGTGATGGTCGTCGGCGCGCTCGTCAGCGCCCTCACCAACGACCTGCTCACGATGATCGCGGGCCGGGCCCTCCAGGGCTTCGCGATGAGCGTGATCCCCCTCGGTATCGGCCTGCTGCGCGACATACTTCCCCGCGAGAAGCTCGGCTCGGCGATGGCCCTGATGAGTTCCTCCATGGGCGTCGGCAGCGGCCTCGCGCTGCCCGCCGCGGCCCTGGTTGCCCAGCACACCGACTGGCACGTCCTCTTCTACGGCTCCGCCGGACTCGGCCTCCTCGGCGTCGTCCTCACCCTCCTCGTCGTCCCCGAGTCCCCGGTCCGCGCACAAGGCACCTTCGATGTCCTCGGCGCCGTCGGGCTGTCAGCCGGTCTCGTCCTCCTCCTGCTGCCGATCACCAAGGGCAGCGACTGGGGCTGGACCTCCGGCACCACCCTCGGACTGTTCGCCACGGCGGCGGTCGTGCTCGTCCTGTGGGGCGCGATGGAGCTACGTCTCAAGGCACCGCTGGTGAACCTGCGCACCACGGCCCGACCCGCGGTGCTCCTCACCAACCTCGCCTCGATCATGGTCGGCGTCTCCTTCCTCGTCGTCTCGCTGGTCCTTCCCCAGTTGCTCCAGCTGCCGAAGGCCACCGGTTACGGCCTCGGCCAGTCGATGGTGGTCGCGGGCCTGCTCATGGCACCGCTCGGCCTGACCATGATGGTCACCACCCCCGTCCACGCCCGGCTGTCCGGCAAGTACGGACCCAGGAGCACTCTGATCCTCGGCATGGTGATCATCGCGCTCGGTTACGGCTCCGGCCTCGGCCTGCTGAACGCCCCCTGGCAGAGCGTCGTCATCACCGTGATCCTGGGGCCGGGCATCGCCCTCGCCTACTCCTCCCTCCCCGCCCTGATCATCGGCGCCGTCCCCGCCTCGGAGACCGGCGCGGCCAACGGCCTCAACACCCTGATGCGCTCGATCGGTTCCTCGGCCGCCAGTGCTGTCGTCGGCACGGTCCTGGCCGGTACCGCGCACTCGGTGAACGGCGTCACCGTCCCGGCCATGCGGGGCTTCCAGATCTCCTTCCTGATCGCGGCAGGCGCGATGGCGGTCGGTCTGCTCATAGCCCTCTTCCTGCCCCGGGCCCACCCGCCCGGGGTGCCGCGTAACGAGCACGAGGACCTGACCCGGACTGCCCCGACGGACTCCGATCCTGCGCACGCGTCAGCGTGCGGCCGGGCCCGTACACGAGTCCAGGAAGGCCGTTGAAGCTGTCACGTCGGCCTCACGCTGGCCTTGGGCGTCACTAAGTGTCATTATGACACTGCCCGGGAGGTTCGGAGTGAGGAGCGATGGAATGGTCGGTGAGGCGGCGGCCAAACGTGGCGGGGGCGGGATGAGTGAGCTTCGGCGGCACCGTATCCGTCTGGAGATCTCACGCGAGGCATCCCGTCTGTTCTGGGATCAAGGCGTGGACGCGACCAGCGGTGACCAGATCGCCGAGGCCGTCGGTCTGTCGACCCGCACGATCTGGCGCCACTTCCGCAGCAAGGAGAGCTGCGCCGAGCCCATCGTGATGGAGGGGGTCGAGCTGGAGATGTCCATGCTCCGCAGCTGGTCTCCGGAGCTCTCGCTGGAGGACCATTTCCTCGCCGAATCGAAGAAGATCGGCCGGGAGGCCGATCCCGTGATGATGGCCGACAATGTGCTCGCGATGAAGATGATCCGGCTGGCCGACAGCGAGCCCGCCATCCGTACGGCCTGGCTGATGGCCTGCGACCAGGTGGAACGGGAGATGGTGGAGATCATCGCGCGACGGCTCCGGCTTCCGGCCCAGGACATCGAGGTACGCCTGCATGCCGCGGCGGCCTCCGCCACACTGCGGGTCATCAGCGAGGACGTGGGGGCGAGACTCCTGGAAGGCGCTGATCCCCGCCAGTTCGCGGACACGTCCGCCCGTATCGCACACGCGGTCCGCAGGGCCACCGGCGGAGCGGTAGGAGACCCGGTCGCGGTCTGAGCCGACCGCCCTGTTCGCCGACACAGCCGACAGCCGACAGCCGACAGCCGACGCAGCCGACACACTTGACACACCGTCTGTCGGCGCCGCCGCCGACTTCTTCTCGCCGGCGGCCACTCGCTGCCGGCGCTGCGCCCGGTCGTCCTGGTTCGCGCGACCTTCGACGTCGACCATCCGCTTTCTCGGCGCGCGTGAACCAGCCGCAGAGACCACCTTGCCGCACTCGGACCGCGGCATCCCAGGACGCAATCTCACGACAAGGTTTCGCTTCTGCGGACTGGTTAACTGGGACGTTGTACATGAGCGGAACATCCACTGCTTCTGGAGTGCCAGCCGGTGAGTGAGTACGACAACATGCCCACTTCCAGGGTTGCTTGTGCGCCTCGGCTCCCACAGCGCCCCACACCCGAGATGCCGATGTACGGCAACGTCGAGGCGAGGGACGCGGGTTCGTCCTCGGGGCGCGGAGAGTTTCAGAAGTGAGACGCTGGGGTGGCCTCATCCCGAGGCGGCGCGACGTCCGGGCCTCCGCCGGTCCGCGGCGTCAGCGCGCCGATGCGAGCGCGACGGCGCCCGGTGCGGCGGTCGGCAAAGAGACGGAAGCACTCCTGGTCGAGGACCACGACGGCCTCCTCCTGCTCCGGACCGCCTCGGACACCACGCTGACCGCATCCGACGTCGCCGATCTGTCACGCGGCATGCGTACGGGGGACGGCACCGTGACCGTGATCGTGGGCGCCGACGGGGTGGAGCCCGTCGACGTCTGGTCGAGGCTGAGTGAACTGCTCGACTCGCTGGACGAGTCGGGAACCGACACCGTACGCCTGGTCATGGCTGGTGCGGGGGACGATACGAAGGAGCGGCCCTCCGCCGCGCGACGCATCGCCGACGCCTGGTCCATGAGTGTGAGTGCCCCGGACGGAGCCCCCCTCTTCGTGCCCGGCGGTTCTCTCTTCGTCCCGCCTCCTCCCGGAAGAACGCCGTCGGCGGGCGGGTGGTGGCAGTTCGCCCCGGGAGCGGCCCCACGGGCGCTGGGCCCTCGCAGCCCGGAGCCCTCCTGGCAGTCCGCGCTGCCCGGTGTGCCGACGGCTGTGACCGGTGGGAGCGTGGTGGAACAGATTCCGGCTGGGCTGCTGATCCGCCCGGCCGAGGCTCCCAGGACCGAGCCGGGTGACCTCTACCACGCCGTGCCGGTGGATCCGCGACGGCTGGCCGTCGTGATCGGCGTACCCAGCGGTGAGGACGTCTCGGTCGAGGAGGTGACCGAGGTGCTGACGGCCCTGCCGGCGAAAATCAGGTCCGGCGTGCGGCTCCTGCCCGGTGGGCGACGCGATGTGCTGCCCACCGCGCAGTCGGTGGCCGACCGGCTGCGCATCGGCGTCGAAGTCATGACCGGGCTGCCGCTCATCGCGGCAGCCGGCGTGGCGGGGGCCTACTCGATACGGTCCGTGGTCACCGCTCCTGACGGTACGCCGCAGTGGATGCCTTTCGTGGACGCGGTTCTGTGCCGGCCACCGGACGAGGGCGGCCGGGCCCAACCGCCCCGGCTGCTTCGCTGGGCGCCTCCGCTGCCCGGGCCCGCACGGGCGGAGCAAGGTGTGATCGGCCTCAGCGATCGCTGGCAGGTCACCGTGACCAGGGCGGGACTGTGGGTCGGTTCGCGCGGCGGGCCCCAACTGTCCCCCACGGCAAGGCGGGTTGAGGCCGGCGGGCCGGTGATCGAACTGGGCACACAGGGCGAAGCCATGGACAGTTCGCTCTGGCCCGCGCTCGCCAACCTGCTCAGCGCTCTGGCGCCGGGGCTGCGGACGCGCGCGACGCTTCTCGTGCACGGAGTGCCGATGGACGGGGGAGGCGAACTGCGCCGCCTGGCCTCCCAGCACGGTGTGCGCACCCTGCGGTACGACAGACCCGCCCGGCCTGCGGTCGGCGCCGGGCGGAACGCCGGGGCGCGACCCGCTCAGGTGTCCGCCCCGGGTCGGCCGACGCCGACGCCGAAGCCGGCCCCGGGCGTACAGGCGAAGACCGCGCGGCCGGACGGGCTGTCGGCCCGGCCGGTACCACCGTCGACGGTGGTTGCACCTTCTCCGGAACCTGTCGAGTCACCGGAATCGGGACCCCCTCGACCCGCACGGCCGGGACCGGACGGGGCGCCTTCGGTGTTCGACTGGTCGGACGACGCGGTCCCCTTGGGGTCACTGGAACGTGCCAGACGACTGAGGCCGACTCGCGAACAGGCCCACGGCACCTCGGCGCAGGCGAACGGCCCGGCACCGGCGGAGCAGGAGCCCGCCGAGCGGCCGGATGAGGAACACACAACTCGCACAGCTCCCAGCCAGTCTCGATGAGGCCGGGTGCTGCCGTGCGGGCCCCGTACCGCTGAAAGCGCCGTCGGTGGACGTGTCGTGGGTGCCGGGCCGTGACCCGAAACCGAATCAAGACAGAGGAGAAGGAACTACGTGGAACGTGAAAGCGATCCCCCCAACCGCATACCCACGCAGTCGGCGACGTCCTCCGGCGCGCGTACGTCTGCGAGCGTGGGGCAACCCGGCGGTACGCCGGTATCGGTCCGCCGGGCCGTGCCGATGCGAGGGACCGCCGGCGATCCTGGTGACGCTCTGACGCCGGGCTCCAGGAGGGCAACACCCGTACCACCAGCCGCTGAAGAGGAGGTCTCGGTACCGCAGGGCCGGGCCGACGGCGAAGCGGAAGGGACATCCCCGGAAGGCGTGTCGGCGGAGGGCGCGTCCACGGAGGGCGCGTCCACGGAAGGAGCGGGCGTCACAGCGTCGGCTGCCGCACCGGCGGGTGCCGGCGACGCGCCCGAGGGCGACTCCGGGTCGGCCGGAAGCGCTCCCTCCGGGGCTCCCACGGCGCTGTTGCCCACGCCCACTCCCACGCCCGCGGCCGAGCCCGACCCCGAGCCCGTCCCCGCACCGGCCGCGACGCCGACGCCGACGGTCGTCAATGCTCCCAGCCCCGCGACGACCGCCGGAGCGACCCACAACAACCGTGGTCCCGTGGTGCGCTCGGGCTCCGACGACACACCCCCCGGCGCCCGTTCCAGGAAACACATGCTGGTGGCGGCGTCGATCGCCGGGGTCCTCCTCATCGCGGTTCCGCTCCTCGCGGCGGGAGAGGACGAGCGCGAACCGGACCGGGCCGGCAGTGTGGCCGGTGCGTCGCCGGACACCGAGACTTCCGCCCGCCCCGACACGGACGGCAGCAAGTCACCGACCGCGCCCGCCAAGCCGGACACGAAGGAGGAGAAGGCGCCGAAGTCGGTGTCGATGCCGGGGAATCCGCCCGCTGGTACGTCGCCGAGCACGTTGCCGAGCAAGCGCGAGGTCGTGGCCGAGGGCGGCACCGAGGCCAAGGACAAGCCGGCGACAACGCCCAAGGCGGCCAAGAAGAAGACCGAAGCACCCACGCCCCGCGATCTGGCCAACGCCCTGTCCGGACGGGTGAACATACTGCTGAAAAGCGCCGAGACGGGCAAGTGCGCCGACCTTCCCTACTTCGGGAAGGGAAAGGTCAACGGGCCTGTCAGGCAGTACGACTGCCGCCCCACCACCAAGGACAACCAGCTGTGGGACCTCAGGGTCGTCGACAGCGACGGCGGGCCCGGTGGGGCGAGTCTCTTCATCATCAAGAACCGGCAGGACGGACTCTGCGTCGACCTGCCGAACTTCGGTGCCCCTGCCCACGGGACGAAGCTCGCGCAGTACCACTGCAACAGCACGGGCGCGGACAACCAGCGCTGGTGGCTGGATCCGCATCCGGGCGGCTTCTGGATCCGCAATGCCACCAACAACCGGTGCATGGCCGTCGACGGCGGCCGAGCCGCTGGGAACGACGCCAGACTCAAGGTGACGGACTGCAACGACACGGCGCAGAGCGCGCAGCGCTGGACGATTGCCTCGGCCGGCTAGGAGCTGAGGTCGGGGACGGAGTGAGGGCCGGACACCGATGCGGTGTCCGGCCCGCCGTACGCGTACCCCGACCGATCGAGAGCGCGCGACTCGGACGCTCCTCAGGAGGGACGCCGTGGACGCCGGGGGGAGGAGGAGCCAGGGCGGGCCGGTGCTCACCGGCGCCGGTCATGCCGTGGCCTGAAGCCCAAGTGCCTGGGTCCAGGCCACGGCCGCCTTCTCCCGTCGAACGTGGGAGGAGGAGGACACCACTGCGACCGCTCCCATAACGGGGGAGTAGGGAGCGGAAGGGCTGTGCGCACCCGCGGTGTCAGTGGTAACTACGGTGTGCGCCACTGAAGGGTTCAACATGGGGTGCGTGTTTCTGCGAGGACAGTCCGGCTCTGCCGCATCCGCGCCCCCGGGGTGGAATTCCACTGCCGGTTGAACGCGCCGGGGCCGCCGTGCGAGACGCACCTCGCACGACGGCCCCGGCACGACGGCCCCACACGACGGCCCCGTTCGGTGAGAACTCAGCAGGTCTCGCGAACGTAACCGCTGCTGCCCTTCGGCAACACGTCCATGTCGCGCTGCACGATGCTCAGTGTGTCGGCGAAGTCCGCGCAGGCGGTGCTGAGACCCTCGTCGGTGTACTCGATGACGATCACGTTGTTCCCGAACTCGGCCGTGTAGTCACCGCACTCCTCCCACTCCCCGCACTCCTCCGCGACCGCGAAGTCCAGCCCGTTCGCCACACGGTTGCCGGCGAGCTCGACCGTGTTCTTCTGGCCGATGGCCAGCCCTCCGGCGTGCGCACGAGCCGAGAGCAGCTTGATGTACGCCTGGGCATCGGCGGCGTCCAGCAGGTTCTTGGACCGGGAGAAACTGTCGAAGTTGTCCGGCTCGATGGCCTGGAATCCCTTGTCCCCGCACTGGTCGATCCAGCTGCCGACCTTCTCGGCGATGCGCTCGCGCTTGTCGGCGGTGCGGGTGTCGAGGATGGCCTCCTTCCATTCGCCGTCGTAGACGATGTTCCCGCTCGCATCACGCAGCAGCAGATCGTCGTCCCACTCGTCCTCGGCGCCGCGCTGCGCCTGGAACGCGTTGACGTAGCAGATGTTGTAGAGGCCGGCGGCAGGGGATGCCTCGTGGTCCCGGCTGACCACCTGCACACCGGTGGGCGGGGTGTAGGCGCCACCGATCTGGTAGTCGAAGCCCGCATGGGCGGGGGGCGGCGTCGGCGCCGCCCCCTCGGCCTGTGCGCCTCCCGGGGCGAACCCGGAGACGAGGCCGAGCACGGCGGCCGTACAGAGGCCGACGAGCGCCGACTTCTTGTAGACAGATGACTTGGTGTGGTGCATTGCTGGAAGCTCCGGCGATGTGGTGGGTAGGTCCCCGCCTCGGATGCGCTCAGCGGTCCTGGCGACTGAGTCCGGATTTACGGTACGAGACCGGTTACCGGCTGGGCGTACCTCTGCGGCCGATCATCTGGGACCGGCGTCACGAGAGTTAAACGATGTCCCTGATCTTCTGTCAAGGCCGCGACATCTTGCGGGGACGCACCCGCGAGCAGCGAGGAAACGGGGCGCGGCGGGTGGGGCGGACCGCCACGGACTCGACCGCAGATGGGGCACGCGACTCGCGACCGGCGCGTGTCGACGTCCACACTCCCGGAGGCAGGGGATGGACAAGCCTTCGACAATCAGAGAGCCCCGGCGGTGCCTCGCTACGCTCGCGCCGACCGCTGCCCGACTCAACGGCCGGCCAAGTGAAACGCCCTTCGCAGCGGCTCAGTTGCCCGGTCGTAGTCGGCGTCGTATCTGGCGCCGGACGGCCGGTCCGATGCGTACCGGCAGGCTCCGCTCCAGGCTGGACAGCCGCCGTTCCATGAGGTTGAGCTGTTTCTGGAGTTCGTTGTTCTTCTTGGTGAGGTTGTCGATGCGGCGGTCGGCGACGGTGTGGCGTTCGTGGAGCCGGCTGAAGCGGTAGTGCAGGGAGCCGTCGTCGCCGCCGTTCCAGACGCCGAGTGAGGGGGGCAGGTCGAGGGCGTCGAGTCTCAGGTTGTAGGCGGCGCCGCCGTCGCCGTGGGTGAAGGTGTTCTCCAGGCCGTTGCGGTCGAGGAAGCCTACGAAGCGGTCGAAGCGCTCCTTGTGGCCGTTCAGCATCTCGCTGTAGTCGGCCTGTTCGTACAGTTTCTGGGGGTGGATGTCGGCGGGGGTGGTGCTGAGCATGCGGTGGGGGATGCCGAAGTAGCGGCAGAGTTCGAGGGTGCGGGAGTCGTGGACGAGGACGACGCTGGGGGTGCCGGCGAGGAGGGGGGCGATGTTGCCGTGGATGCGGGTGCCGTAGACGAAGTCGTACGTCGCCAGTTCGTCCATCCAGGTTTTGGGGTCGAGGGGGACGCGTACGCGGTTCTGGGCGAACAGCGGGTGGGTCAGCTCCCGGGGGAAGCGGGTCCTGGGGCCGGTGACGGCGGAGGTGTCGCCCCAGAAGAGGACTTCGGCGTCGGCGATGTTCTGGGCGTAGTAGCGCAGGTGGGGGAAGCGTTCCAGGGCGTGGCGGGCCAGGGCTTCCATGTCGCCGACGGCGATGGCGCCGGGTGACATGTTGATCGCGATCCGGGAGTGGGTGTCGATGGTGCCGGGGTCGCGGGGGGTGGGGAAGGTGTCGCCGTGCAGGAACATCGAGGGGCAGCCGATGATCTCGACGTGCCGCTTGAAGCCGAGGCGTTCGAGGTAGGAGGCGGTCAGTTCGCCGCGTACGCCGATGGAGGCGGATCTTTCCAGGACGGCTCTGACGAAGCGTTTGACCGAGGCCTCGATGGGGGCGAGGCGGGTGGTGTCGTAGTCGTCGGGCACCTGGGCGCCCACGCCGGCCACGACGACGGGGATGGTGAGCTGCTCGATGAGGGCGGAGAGTTTGTTGAGGTTGGGTTTGAACGAGGGGCGGAAGGCGTTGGCGAGGGGGATGACGAAGACGTCGTAGTCCCGGTTGATCTCCCGTGCCCGCTCGGGGGTCGCGACGGTGCCGATGCCGTTCGAGGTGACCTCGGTCCGGTCGGTGAGCAGGATCTTGTGGGCCGCGTCGCTGAACAGCAGGTTGCCCGAGTTGGTGCCGATCAGGTCCTTCTGGAGGAACTCCTGTTGGCTGGCAACGTGGAACGGGCTCTTCCCCGAGCGTATGAGTATGCGCTTCATCAACCTCTTCCCTCGTCTGCTCGGACACCATCCGGGGCGTTCGCGCATGACGGCGGACAGGTTGGTGTCCAAGTCCTGTGCGTGTGGAACGTACCCACCCTCCGGTACCTGCCGGGGCCGGGGCAATGATGGAACAACACATGACAGACCACAGTGTTTATGGACCACCACCACGAGAAAGTGACCTGACGGGCCGCCCTCGGCGACGCCCGGTCGCCCCCTCAAGGCGCCCGCGCCATCGCGCCATCGCACCGTTGCGCCGCGTGCGTCACGCGTGTGGCGCGTGTGGCGTACTTCACGATGCGATACCCGGGAAGAGCGCCGCCGTCCGGCGAGTCACCGAGGCCGTCTCTGAGCTGCGGTGATGTGCGCGCGTTCGCGGCAAGTCGTGGTGCTCCGGCCGCTGTTCACGTGGTGGTCGTCGTGGCGCTCCACAATTGCGCGCACCCGTCACCCCGCACAAGGTTGGACGCGACAAGTAGTCACCGGTCCTCGCTCGACAGCGAGCCTGTGGACATGGAGAACGTTTGTTCAGCGCCGCTCCGGCGCCCGGCGGCCGACGCATCCCGTGTCCGGGCACTGTGCACGTGATCAGAGCTGCCACGCCGGTGGCGGACCCGGCCACCGAGGGCCGCGGCATCGGTACGACCCGAACAAGCCGCGCTCTCTCCGCGGGGACATCCCCGGAAAGCGGCGAATGAGATGAACTCTGCGGTCGACCAGACATCGTGGTACCGCTCGCTGGGGCCGATCCAGGTGCAGCGCGGGGAGACCACGCTCGACCTCGGGCCGCGACAACGCAGGCTCCTGCTCACCCACCTCCTGGTCGTGGAAGGCAGACCCGTTCCCGTCGGCGAGCTGTGCCAGTCTCTCTGGCCCCACGGGCGCGTCCCCGCCGGGGCGCTGTCTTCCATACGCGCTCATGTCAGCCGCCTGCGATCGGTCCTGGATCCGCGGCGGCAGGGAGCCTCCACCGTGCTCGTCGCCGGGACGTCGGCCTACTCCTTGCACGTGCCTCGCGAGGCACGGGACAGCACCGCTTTCGAGGACTTGCTGAACAGCGCCCGGGGTGCGGTGAAACACGGCCGCCTGACGCTCGCCGGGCGGAGACTGGACGAGGCGCTCGCCCTGTGGCGCGGGGACGCGTTCCAGGAGGCGGCCGGGCACGGCTTCGCGACGCGTGCGAGAGCCAGGCTGCACGGGATGCTCCAGGAGACCAGGGAGTTGCGGACCACGGTTCTGCTCAAGCAGGGAGACGTGGAGCGGGCGGTGGAGATGGCCGAGAGCCTCGCCGCCGGCGCACCGATGCGTGAGGGGTCCTGGGAGTTGCTGATGCGTGCCCTGTACGAGGGAGGCCGGCCGGCCGAGGCGCTGCGGCAGTACGAGCGCTTCCGGAGGATGCTGGCCGATGAGGTAGGCCTCGACCCGAGCCCGGCCTTGAGCCGTCTGCACGTCGCGATCCTGCGTCACGACAGCGAGTTCCTCGACGGCTTCCGTGCCTCCCCCGCCGACACCTCCCCGGCCGACCTGGTCCCCGCCACCACGCCTCTGGTGGGGCGGGCCGAGGAGACCGCCGAACTCGCGGCCGTCCTGGCGACCGCCGCCACGGGCCGTACCACGTGGGCGGTGATCTCCGGCGAACCGGGCTCCGGCAAGACCCGGCTGCTGGACGAGGCGGCGGTCCGGGCGGGTGCCTCGGGTTTCACCGTGGCCCGCGTCGACGGTGGCCAGGCGCCCGGACCGAACGGCGAAGGCCCACGGTCCTCCCCGGCCGCGCGGCTCCTCGAAGCTCTGCGCCAGGGCCGCCCTCCCGAGAGCGCCGCGGGGGGAGGCTCCGGGACAATGCTCGAAACGCTCGTCCGGGCTCTCTCCCGCAGGCCCGTCCTGTGCGTCATCGACGACCTCGACTCGGCGCCGCCCGAATTCCACTCGCTGCTGACGCAACTTGTCGATGCGGTCCCGGAGGGCCACATCGCCGTACTGCTCGCTGTGCGAACCGCCGACGACCCCCTGTCCGACGGACTGCTGACCGCTCTGGCACGACGGGGAGCGACCTGGCTTCCGCTGGAGCCGCTGACCGCCCGGGAGGTGTCCGAGGTCCTCGCGCTGCGCGGCGAGACCACCACGCAGGAGGACGCGACGCTGTTGTGGTGGCGCAGCGGGGGAAACCCCTTCACCCTGGGCGAGTTGCTCAAACTCCCGCCCGACCGGCGCACCGGACCACTGGCCAGGGTGCCCACAGCCGTGCGCGGCAGGGTCCTCTCCAGGCTCGCCGAACTGCCCGATCCGGTACGGGCGTTGCTCACGTACGCCGCCGTGGACGGTGAGTGGCTTGACATCGGGGTGCTCGCGGAGATCCAGGACGAACCGCTGAACGAACTCCTGCCCCTGGTCGACACGGCGGTCGCCGCGCGGCTGCTGACGTGGGAGGAGACGGGACCCGACGAGACCGCCGTGAGCGGCTATCGCTTTCCCGAACTGCCCCGCGAAGTTGTCCTCGGCACGCTTCCCCCGTCTTCCAGGCAGTTCCTGCACGCCACTCTCGCGCGCCATCTGACCGCCCGAGACGGCGTGGACCCGGCTCGCCTCGCCCGGCACGTGCGCGCGGCGGGCGCTGTCGCCGCAGCCGCGGAATCCTCCTGAAATCACGCCCCTGCGGCCCGCACTCGCGCCGAGCGGCCCGTGTCGTACGGACATCGCCGCGATGTCCAGCGCAGCCCTCGCCCCATTCGCCGGTGACGTCTCGACGCGCGCTACGCGCCCGGCCGTGGCCGTGGTGCTCGACGGCCTTCGGTGTAGCCGTTGTCGACGTTTCGGCATTAAGTGACATAGTGTCGTGTGATGACGTCTAGGGGGTGGAGGGGAGTGCTGGAGTGTCATGGCGGTGAAGCGTGGCGGGGGCGGGCCGGGCGAGGAGCGGCGGGCGCGCTTGCGGCTGGAGATCTCACGGGAGGCGTCGCGGCTGTTCTGGGAGCAGGGGGTGGGGGCGACGAGTGGTGACCAGATCGCGCGGGCGGTGGGTGTGTCGACGCGGACGGTGTGGCGGTATTTCCGCAGCAAGGAGAGCTGCGCGGAGCCGATCGTGATGCATCGGGTCGTGGAATTGTTCCGGGTGCTGGGCCGGTGGCCGCGTGAGTGTTCTCTGGAGGAGCATCTGGCGTCGGAGCTGGACGGTCCTGATCGCTGGATGGCGCCGGTCGATCTCGCCGACGAGATGCTCGCGGTGAGGATGATCCGGCTGGCCGAGAGCGAACCGGCGCTCCGCACGGCCTGGCTGATGGCCTGCGACCAGACCGAGCACGAGCTGCGTCTGATCATCGGCGACCGGCTGGGCCGCCCGCCCCAGGACGCGGAGGTACGGCGGCACGCCGCGGTGAGCGCCGCGGTCGTACGGGTGCTGGGCGAACAGACCGGCGCCGCCGTCCTCGCCGGCAACGACGCCGGGGAAGTCCACGACGTCACGTGCTCCTCCCGGCGCCTGGCCCACGCCATCCGCACCGCGACCGGCGGACTCATCGGCGACCCGATCACCTGAACCACCCACCAGGGGTTCACCACGCGGCAGTTGTCGTGCGGCTCGGCCGAACAGGAAAGCCACCATGGGGAGATGGACGTGAACCTCGGCGCGATCTACCGTCGAAGGCATGGCTGCCTCGATCACCACCTCGCCGTCCGACGAAGGTTTCTGGTCCGATGCCGAGAGTCATCTCGTCCGCTACGGGGTCGAGTTCACCCCCGTCATCATCGAACGGGCCGCAGGAAGCTTCCTGTTCACGGAGGACGGCCGGAGGATACTCGACTTCACCTCCGGCCAGATGAGCGCGATACTCGGCCATTCGCACCCCGAGATCGTGGCCACCGTCCAGCGGCAGGTGGCCACCCTGGACCACCTCTACAGCGGGATGCTCAGCCGCCCGGTGGTCGACCTCGCCCGGCGGCTCGCCGAGACACTGCCGGCGCCGCTGGACAAGGCGCTGCTGCTGACCACCGGTGCCGAGTCGAACGAGGCCGCGATCCGGATGGCCAAACTCGTCACCGGCAGGCACGAGATCGTCTCGTTCGCGCGGTCCTGGCACGGCATGACCCAGGCGGCGGCGTCCGCGACCTACAGCGCCGGACGCAAGGGCTACGGCCCGGCCGCGCCCGGCAACTTCGCCATCCCCGTGCCCAGCACGTACCGGCCCGACATCACCACGGCCGACGGATCGCTCGACTGGCGACGCCAGTTGGACCTCGCGTTCGACCTGATCGACGCACAGTCGACCGGCAGCCTGGCGGCATGCCTGGTCGAGCCGATCCTCAGCTCGGGCGGAGTCGTCGAGCCGCCGGCCGGGTATTTCGCGGCCCTGCGGGACAAGTGCCGCGAGCGCGGCATGCTGCTGATCCTCGACGAGGCGCAGACCGGTCTGTGCCGTACCGGTACGTGGTACGCCTTCGAACGTGACGGCGTCGTCCCCGACATCCTCACGCTGTCCAAGACACTCGGCGCCGGTCTCCCTCTCGCGGCCGTGATCACCAGCGCCGAGATCGAGCGGGAGGCATACGAGCGCGGGTTCCTGTTCTTCACCACGCACGTCGCCGACCCGCTCGTGGCCGCGGTGGGCAACACCGTCCTCGATGTCCTGATCGGCGACAAGCTCGACGAGCGCGCCAGGTCGCTCGGGGAGTTCCTCCGGCGCGGCCTGACGGACATCGCCGACCGTCACGCGGTGGTCGGCGACGTCCGGGGCCGCGGTCTGCTGGCAGGACTCGAACTCGTGGTGGACGGCGGGACGAGGCGGAGCTCGGACGAGCTGGGCGCGCGGGTCACCCACCGCTGCCTCGAACTGGGCCTGCACATGAACATCGTCCAACTGCCCGGCATGGGCGGAGTCTTCCGGATCGCACCGCCGCTGACCGCCACCGAGGACGAGCTCTCGCTGGGCCTGGAGATCCTGGACCAGGCGATCGGCGAAGCCGCCGCCGCCCTCTGACTCCGCTCGGTTCCGTGACCGGGCGACGCGCGGTGTTCAGGCGGACCGGGAGAACGCCCGGAAGCGGATCAGGGAACGGGGCACCTTGCGAAGGGGGATGGGCCGGGGCCACTCGTCGCCCCGGAACCAGGCCTCCGAACCGCCGTCCACGACGATGACACTGCCGCAGAGGAACGCCGCGGCGGGGGAGAGCATCATCATGGCCCACTCGGCGAGGTGTTCCGGGTCTCCCACACCACCGGTCGGAATGGGGAACGCGCGAAACGCCCTGGCCGCCGCGGGGTGTGCGAGATCCTTCTCGAGATGGGGGGTCTGTACCGGGCCGGGGGCGAGGACGTTGAGCCGGATCCCGGCGCCGGCCCACTCCGGGGTCACGGCCGCACGGCGGGCCCACGTGGTCACCGCCAACTTCGACGCAGCGTAGGCGAAGTTCGGAGCGACCGGCCCCAGGGGCCGTACCATCCGCGCCGCGCGGTCGATCTTGCCGGCGAGCATGGCCCGGACCAGATACCGGGGGAGGCCCGGTGTGACGGTGGGCGAGTTGCTGCCGAACACCACGGCCCTGGAGTCGCCACTGGCCGCCAGGGCAGGCCGCAGGCCCTCCAGCACTTCCACGGTGCCCAGATGGTTGACCTGCGCGATCAGCCGCGGCCGGTCCGGCCCGGGGTGGGGACCGGTCCCGGCGGCGAGGACCGCTCCGTCGAGCCGGCCCCCGGACCGGTCCAGCACCTCGGTGACGGCTGCGGAGCGTCCGTCGGGAGTGCTGAGATCGGCGACGATCTCCGCGTCCCGCAGGTCCACCCCTATGACGGTGTGCCCGGCCGCGCGGAGCCGTTCGGACACCGCGGCCCCCATTCCCGATGCCGAACCCGTCACAGCGTAGTTGCCCATGTTCATCTCCATCTGTCGTGCGCTATTTCGGATGTCTGTCGGCTGCCGTGGACAGCGACTCCGCTCGCCGTACGCCGGGAGCGCCCTGACGTGCCAGGTGGTGAGGAGGCCGTGGTGGCCTCGTCGCGCGGAGAAGCGGCGGGTGACAGGGACGCGGGGGAAGGCGGACACGCCGCGTCACCCGGTCTCCTCGCCCGCCCCGAGGGCGGCCCTCAGCTTTCCTCTGCCGGAGATGCCGAGCTTGCGGTAGGTGCTGGTGAGGTGAGACTCGACCGTGCGCCGGGCGACGTGCAGGAAGCTGGATATCTCGGTGTTCGTGCGGCCCTCGGCGGCGAGTTCGGCGATTCGGCGCTCGCTTCCCGTGAGGGACCCGGAGCCGGTGACGGAGGCCGAGGGGCGACGGGCGCCCACCGTGCGCAGGTCTCTCTCGGCGGCCATGCGCAGCCGTACGGAGCCCACCCGTTCCGCGTACCGGGCCGCCTCATGGTAGAAGTCCCGCGCCTGGACCCGCTGTCCCGCGGAAGCCAACTGCCGGCCGTGGCTGAGCAGCGCCGCGACCAGTTCCGCGACGTCGGTGGACCGCCGCAGCACGTGTACCGACTCCGCCCCCAGCGCGAGCCCTTCCCGCCCTCCGGTCGCGGCGGCGACGGCGTGCAGCGCCCGCCCCACCGTCCGAGGGGTGTTCCACATCCGGGCCAGCCGTAGTTCCTCCTGTGCCAGGACCCGTGCCGCCGCCCGGTCGCCCATGGCGAGCCGGCAGGCGGACGCGGCCGAACGCCACGGGACCACCACGGGGTTGACCACCCCGTACGCCGTGAGCCGGCGTCCGGAGTCGAGGAAGTCGTGCAAGGCACCCGTCATATCGCCTTCGGCGGCGCGCAGGCACCCAGAGGCGTGGAGAAAGCGACTCAGTGCCCAGGAGTCGGTCGCTTCGTGCAGGTCGACGCTCCGAACCAGGCGCCACGCGTCCTCGAACTCGCCCCTCTCGGTGAGCGCGTGCAGTGCGTAGGAGTCGGCGCCGGTCGGACCCGGCCGCCGGGTGGTGGCGGCCGTCTCCTTGTGGTCCGTGAGCAGTGGTTCGTAGTCTCCGCGCAGCGCGGCGACCTCGGCCCGCACGTCGCGCAGCATGTGCGCGGCGGGGTGCAGAGAGGTCAAGGGCATCTGTCTCAGGCCGCGTTCGGCCAGATTCTCCGCCTCCTGGGGACTGTCGGCCCACAGGGTGACCGTGGCGGCGGTGGCCAGGAGGAAGGGCTCCAGAAGTTCGTCCGCGGGCTCACTCAGCATGGCCCGCAGTCGCGCCGCCGCTTCGGCCGCGGAGAGTTCGCAGGCCATGGCCGCGTGCCGGACCTGTAGCGCTCGCCCTGCGACCCCGACTGCTTCCGGCGCACCCGCGGAGCCTTCCAGGAGCCTCCGGTACTCCGCCGCGCGCACGTTCTGATCCCGGTCGGCGAGCAGGACGGCGGCGGCCCGGACGCCCTGGGCCGCCACCGGATGCCCGGTGAGTTCCCGCTCCGCTTCCCCCAACAGGCCGACGGCCTCCGGTACTTCGCCTCGTCCGGTCAGCGCGGTGCCCAGCGCGATGGCGGTCCTCGCCCGGTCATGGGGCCCGGCCGCCGTGAGCAGTGCTTCGTGGAGTCGCTGTATCCCCGCCGAGGCACTGCCGTAGGCGTACTCCAGAGAGCCCAGTCTGTTCAGGAGGCGATGGCGCCCCGCGTCGGAGTTCGGCTCCGCCAGGGCCCGGTGAAGATACCGGACAGCCTTCAGCGGCCGGTCCGCGCGGGCAGCGGCCCCCGCCGCTTCCTCCAGCGCCCGCAAGGCCCAGGGCTGCCGGACCGGCCCGCTGTTCAGCAACTGGTCGGCGACCGTCTCGATGCGGTCACCTCGGCGCAGCATCACGTAGGCGAAGGAGCGGCCGGCCGCTTCCCGCAGCTCCGCCGGCCAGTCGCCGAGTACGGCGTCGCGCAGCAGAGGATGGGCGTAGCGCAGCGAACCGTCCGTGTCCTCACTCAGAACGCCCAGGCGCGTCATCGCCGTGAGCCAGCCGAGCGTGCGCGCCGGGTCGGCGCCGGACGCCTCGGTGAGCAGTGGCACCAACTCCGGGCCCGCGTCCCACAGTCCGTCGCGGTCCGCGACCGCGAGCGCGCGTGCCACGTGGGCGGTGGTCGCTCCGGCGCTGTTCAGCCACCAGCCGACGGCCGCCGGGTACGCCCCCGGATAGAGCGCCGCCGATGTCTCGGGAAGGGGCGAGGCAGGGCTGTTTCCCACATCCTCCAGGAGCGCGTGCAGCAGGAGCGGACTGCCCGCACCGGCCCGCACGCAGTCCGCCGTCCAACTGTCCGCTGCCGCGGGGACGATCGCCCGGACCAGCTCGGCGGCGGCCGGCCGGGTGAGGGGGGCGAGCGTATGCACGAGCGCGACGGACGGCGGCAGTGCCTGGGTCAGTCCGGAGGCGGCGGGGGTGATGTCGTACTGGCTGCGCTCGGTCACCACGATCAGGACGGGCAGCTGGTCGATGCGACGGGCGCTCTCGACGAGCCAGTGGCGTGAGGCGGCGTCCGCGAGATGTACGTCGTCCACGGCCAGCAGCAGGGGGGACGCGGCGGCGGTCGACCGCAGCTTCCACCACAGTTGTGTGCCGTTCTCGCGGTCCTTCCCGGCGTGCTCCTCCCCTTGGAACTCCGGCCCCGATTCCATGAGTTGGAACGCGGTGGACAGCGGCGACGAGGCGTCCTCGGGGGAGCAGCGCGCACTCAGGACCCGGAGTCCGTAGCTTTCGGCCTGCTCGGCGGCGGCCTCCAGGAGTGCGGAGCGGCCGGTGCCCGTGGCCCCGCGCAGCAGAACGAGACGGCCGCACCCGGTGCTTGCCCTCTTCATCTCCGTCGCCAGCAGCCCGAGGGCGTCGTCGCGTTCCAGCAGGTGTCCCATTGATACGTGCCTCTTGGTGGGGCCGGCCGCGATGGAGCGGTCTCGACGGGGGGTGGTGAGCGATGGCCTCGTCCGGGTGGCGGGGGGCGCCCGCGCGTGGACAGCTGCAAGGTCCGCCCGCCTCGGCTCCCCGCGAACACTTCGTGCCCCCGCGGGGCGTCCCCGAGCTGGTCGACAGCGTTGTCGGTCCGGCGCGACGGGGCCACGGTGCGGAGGTCGGAAAGGGCGGGGATCCGCTCGGATGGGGACGCTAACAGATTATGGACTTCATAGTACAGAATAGCGTGATCGTCCTGACCGGCCTTGCGTCCGACGGGGGTTGACCGGCCCTCGCACTGTTCGCGGCTTGGTCACCGCTCTCTCGGCCGGCCGGGGATCACGTCTCGTTCCGGCCGTCTCCGATGTGCCGGTGGAAGAAGCGCTCCACCGCACCGGACAGGGCGATCAGATTCTCCGGGTTCTCGACGGCGTGGCCTTCGTCGGCCATGAGCATGTACTCGACCGGGACCCCGCGTTCCCGCAGGGCGTCGACCATGTTGTCGGACTCGCCCTGTACCACTCGGGCGTCGTTGGCACCCTGGCCGATGAGCAGGGGTGTGCGGACCTGGTCCACCCGGCTGATGGGTGAACGGGCCCGCATGTCGGCCGCCTGCCGTGGGTCCGTGGGATCGCCGACGTAGCGGTACCAGTTGGAGGCGAGGGCGGGGCGGACGAAGGCGGGCTGGTTGCGCATGAAGTTCTCGAGGTCGGAAATGCCGACGATGTCGACCGCGGCGGCGAAGACGTCGGGAGTGAAGGTGACGCCGACCAGTGCCGCGTATCCGCCGTACGAGGCGCCCATGATCGCCACCCGGTCCCGGTCCGCGTAGCCGTGCCCGGCAGCCCAGTTCACGGCGTCGATGAGGTCGTCGTGCATCCTGCCGGCCAGTTCGCCGATACCGGCCTGTGTGAACGCCTTGCCGTACCCGGTGGAGCCGCGGAAGTTCACCTGTAGCACCGCGTATCCCCGGTTGGCGAAGAGCTGGACGACGGGATTGAAACCCCAGCTGTCCCGCGTCCAGGGACCGCCGTGGACGAGCAGGACCAGCGGCAGCCGACGCGGCTCGATCCCGACCGGCAGAGTGAGATAGGCGGGGAGCGCGAGACCGTCCCGGGAAGCGATCGTCACCGGTGTCATCGGCGCCAGTTGGCCGGGATCGAGGTGCTCCCTGGGCCGGAAGAGCACCCGGCTCTCGCCCGTGGCGTGGTCGTAGAGATAGGTGATCCCGGGATCGCGGTCGTGGACGAAGGTGACGACCCACCGCCGCCCGCTCTCGTCCGACGAGATGTCCCCCAGGTCGCCGTCGGACAGCTTCTCCAGGTTCTTCAGCACCTCGGTGAAATGCGGGTCCAGTGCGTGGATCACCTGTCGTTCCCCGAGATACCGGACCCCGATGAGTTCACCGGTGCGCCGGTCGCGGATGAGCGGCGAGGGCAGACGCGGGAAGGCGGCGGCCCGGGTGTCCAGATCGTGGACCGGATGGGAGTCGACCTCCGTCTCCTCGCCCGTGGCCGGGTCCAGCCGTACGAGGCGGAGCCGGTCGGTGCGCCGGTACGAACCGACCAGCACGCCCGTGCCGTCGGCGGTGGCCTCCATCGGATACACGCCAACCGGATAATCGACGCCGTCGAACAGGGCGATCGGGCTCAGGGTCTTCGTCGCCTCGTTCCAGCGCGAGAGCCGAAGATCCCCCTCCTCGGTCATCTCGGTGACGAAGGGGTCCCCGTCGCCGCCGTCGAGAAGGCCGGTCGTGGCGCCGCCAGGGCTCGTCGCCAGGGTGCGTATGTCACCGGTGGCGATGTCCAGTTCGAAGAGGTCGAACTCGCCGTACGTCCGGGTGTTCCCGGAGAAGACCGCCTTTCCCGGGCGCGCGGCGGGCAGCGTCAGATCCGCGATGCGCGCGCCGGCGAAGGGGGTGAGGTCGACCGCCGAGGCGTCGGGGTCGTCGAGGTCGACGCGGTACAGGTGCCGGTTCTCGTCGCCGCCCTCGTCGCGGGTGTAGAGCATCCACCGCGGATCGTCCGTCCAGTGGTAGCTGAGCAGGCCGCGGTCCTCGGCCGTGACCCGCCGCGCGTCCCCGGGTTCGTCGACGCTCTCGATCCACAGGTTCATGCGGTTCTTCCAGGGCGCCAGGTAGGCGATCCTGGTGCCGTCCGGTGAGAGGGAGGCACTCGCACGGACGGGTGGGGCGAAGAATTCCTCGACAGTGATGGTCTTCGGGAGTGCCATGTGGTCCTTCCTGCGGTGGGTCTGGGCCTGGGCCTGGGCGTGACGGGGCGACAAGATCGCCTGGAGCCGTGCATGGTGGCCGCGTCGGCCGATGACTCCGCGGATGTCACTTAATGACAGTGTCATTAAGTGACATCGAAGGCAAGCGCTCGGTGCGCGGCGGTGCCCCGTCGCCGACCGCCGGTCGCCCCCGCGCTTCTGGCTGACGCGGCGTCATATTTCAGACCGTGGACCCTGGTTGGCGGACCCGTGACCGGGCAGGCGCGGGGTGATGTGGCGTGGATCATGCGGTGGTGGTTGATCTGATGTGTCACTAACTGCCATAATGACATCCAGCGACATCGTGGATTCGTAACTCGTTCCCAGGTGCACCGAGAGAATTGATCACCATGCAGAACACCACTCCCCAGGAGACGGCGACCGCTATGCAAATGAATCAGACGACAGATCAAGGCAGGAAGCCGACCGTCCTTGATCAGGCGGGCGGCACCAAGGGTCTTGTCTATTCAGCGCTGCCCGTATTGGCATTCGTGGTGGCCAACAATGTCGGCGGACTGAAGACAGCGCTCATCGTCGCCGGCGTCGTCGCGGTGGCCATCGCCGCGAACCGGCTCGTGCGCAAGGAATCCCTCCAGCCGGCGCTCGGCGGGCTCTTCGGCGTGGCGATCGCCGCCGGCATCACCTGGTACACCGGTTCCGCCAAGGACTACTTCCTCATCGGCATCTGGGCGAGCCTCGTCGGCGCGATCGTCTTCGTGGTGTCCGTTCTGGTGAAGTGGCCCTTGGCCGGCGTGATCTGGAACGGGGCCACAGGCAAGGGGACCATCTGGCGCGCGGACAGGCGCTCGCGGCTCTACTACAACATCGCGACCCTGGTGCTGGCCTTCATCTTCGGAGCGCGGTTCGTCGTCCAGCAGTACCTCTACGAGGCCGACGACGTCGACTCGCTGGGCTTCGCCAAGATAGCCATGGGCTATCCGCTGCTGGCCGTGGGCCTGTTGGTGGTCGCGTGGGCGGCTCGGGCCTCGGACAAGCGGCTGAGGGCCGTCGGTCTGCTGCCTGCCCGCAGCGCCTGATCCTCTTTCACCACTCATTGTCGCGCGGGGCATCCGTGAATTGACCGATACGGTTGCCGCGCCTCGGCAGACCGCGGACGAAACCGCGGTCGCCCCCGGGGGAGCCACAGGCTCCGCACCACCAGCAGCAGGGCGCACAGTCCCAGGACCCCGAACGTGTTCTCCGGCCGGTGGGAGAGCCGTGTGGTCATCGGTACGGAGGCCGGTGGCCACAAGGCAACTCCCACCTCGGCCGGCGCCGTCGCTGTCACCCCCGTCTCCACCACGTCGAGCCGTCTCCACCACGTCGAACCGGGGCCGGACCGGTGTCGGACCAAGCAGTTCTGACCACGCCTCGGCGGTGCGGTGTGCAGCGCGATTCGCAGCCCGACTCACCGGACGGCCAAGCCTGACGCGACGTCACGCATCGTCACGCGACATCAGACGTCACGCGACGTCGCAGTGACACTCGCCGCGACAACGGCCGTCCGCAACCGACCTGGAGTACAGGATGACCGCCGCCCCGCCGCACGGGCCGAAGCCCGAACTGATCGACATCGAGGAGTTCTTCGCCGACCCGCGGTTCGCGAACCCGTCGATCTCCTCGGACGGCACCCGGATCGCCTACCTCGCCCCGCACCGGGGGCGCCGCAACATCTGGATCCGCGGCATCGACCAGGGTCACGACGACGCCGTGCCTGTCACTCACGACACCCGTCGCGGGATCACCACCTACTACTGGACCGACGACCCCCGGTGGCTGCTCTACCTCCAGGACACCGACGGCAACGAGGACTGGCACCTCTACCGCGTCGACCTCGACAACCCCGGCGAACCCGCCGTCGACCTCACGCCCCTGGACCCGGGATCGCGGGTGCTGGGCGCGGAGCCGCTGCCGTCGGTCCCCGGCAGCGTGCTGGTCACGATGAACCGGCGCCCCATGTTCTTCGACGTGTTCCGGATCGACGTCGCCACCGGCGAGACGACCACGCACCGGGAACAGGACGACCCGACGGGCGCCGTCCTGTTCGACCGCGGCGGCGAGCCCGCCTTCCGGACCGGGCTCGCCCCGGACGGTGCTCTTGAGATCTCCGCGATCGACGCCGCCACCGGGCGCATGCGGCTGCTGCGCCGCCTCGGCGGCGCCGAACACCCCATGGGCGTCCACCCTCAGGAGGTCACCGCCGACGGGAAGGGCCTGCTCGTCGGATCCTTCCAGGACGGCGACAACCTGCGACTGGTCCGCATCGACCATGGAACCGGGGAGGAGACCGTCGTCGCCGCCGTCGAGGGCAGCGACTTCGACATCAGCGGCACCATGCTGCCCGGTGTACTCCCACCCCCCGTCTACACCAGCAGGCGCACCGGCGAGATCCTCGCGGCCCGCTTCGTCGGCGACCGCCCGCACGTCGAGGTTCTGGACCAGCGTTTCGCCGAGGTCTACGCGCAGCTGCGGAAGCTCTCCGACGGCGTACTGGGCACCCTGTCCTCCGACGACTCCGGGCAACGCTGGATCGCCAGTTTCACCCACGACCGCGATCCCGGGGTGACCTGGTTCTACGACCACGCCACCGGCGAGAGCCGGATGCTGTTCCGCGCCTACCCGAACCGGGACCCGGACACTCTGGCTCCCATGAGACCCGTCGCTTTCCCCGCCCGTGACGGGCTGCCCCTGCACGGCTTCCTCACCCTTCCGCTCGGGGTGGAGCCACGTAACCTCCCGCTGGTGCTGATGGTGCACGGCGGACCGTGGTCGCACGACGCCTGGGGGTACAGCAGCGACGCGCAGTTCCTCGCCAACCGGGGCTACGCGGTGCTTCAGGTCAACTTCCGCGGCTCCCTCGGCCACGGCAGACGACATGTCACCGCCGCGATCGGCGAGTTCGCCCGGAAGATGCACGACGACCTGATCGACGCCACCGACTGGGCGATCGCCCAGGGCTACGCGGACGCCGACCGCCTCGGCATCTACGGCGGCTCCTACGGCGGCTACGCCGCACTCCTCGGCGTCACTGTCACCCCCGACCGCTTCGCCGCCGCCGTCGACTACGTCGGGATCTCCGATCTCGCCAACTTCCTGCGTACGCTGCCGCCGTTCACCCGGCCGTTCAACGTGAACAACTGGTACCACTACGTCGGCGACCCGGAGGTGCCGGAGCAGGAGGCCGACATGCTGGCCCGGTCGCCCATCACCATGGTCGACCGGATCCGGACCCCGCTGCTCGTTGCCCAGGGGGCCAACGACGTCCGCGTCATCCGGGCCGAGTCCGACAACATCGTCAACTCCCTGCGCGCACGCGGCATCCCGGTCGACTACCTCGTCGCCGAGGACGAAGGCCACGGCTTCGCCAACCCCGAGAACCGGATCCGGCTCTACCGCGCGATCGAACGGCACTTCGCCGAGCACCTCGGGGGCCGCCGGAAACCGACCGCCGAGGTGTGACGGCCCGGCGAGGATCCGCGGTATCCGCCGCGAATCCTCGCCGGGGACGGGGCGCCGGCGGGCACCGAACCGCCGCGCCCCACCCCGGAGTTGACGGCCCGATCTCCAGTCGCCCGATGTCCGGTCACCCGATGTCCGGTCACCCGGTGGCGGGCGCACCGAGTACGCGCGGGCGGAACCCGATGATGGCGGCGGCGACTTCGTCGAGGTGGCTCTCCAGGAGGAAGTGGCCGCCGTCGAGCAGCACGATCTCCGCGCCCGGGGCGTCGCGCCGGAACGCCTCCGCGCCGGCCGGCGCGAAGATCTCGTCGTTGCGGCCCCAGATCGCGAGGACGGGGACACCGCTCGTCCGCAGCCACTCGTGCACCGCCGGGTACAGGTCGCGGTTGCCGGCATAGTCGCCGAACAGGGCGAGTTGGGCGCGGTCGACGCCCGGCCGGGCGAGGAGCGCCAGATCGTGTTCCCAGGCGTCGGGATCGATCAGGCTCGGGTCGGGAACTCCGTGGGTGTACTGCCACTCGACGGCTTCCCGGCCCAGAGCGGGCCGTAGCAGCGCTTCGTTCTCCGCGCTGCGGTCCGCCCCGTACGCCCAGATCGGCGCCCAGAAGTCCGGCACGAACCCTTCCTCGTAGGCGTTGCCGTTCTGCGACACGACCGCGACGACCGACTCCGGGGACGACGGCGCGAGTCGCCAGGCGATGGGCGCGCCGTAGTCCTGTACGTAGATCGCGTAGCGGTCCACGCCGAGGCCGGCCAGGAAACCGCGGGTCACCTCGGCGAGGTTGTCGAAGGTGTACGTGAAGTCCCGCGCGTCGGGCGCCGACGAGCGGCCGAAGCCGATGTGATCGGGCGCGATCACCCGGTACGGACCGGCCAGCGCCGGGATCAGGTGGCGGAACATGTGCGAACTCGTCGGATAGCCGTGGAGCAGCAGGAGGACGGGGGCGTCCGACGGACCCGCCTCCCGGTAGAAGACGGTCAGGCCGTCGACGTCCACGGTCCGGTGATGAACGGCAACCACGGTAACCCCTTAAATTGATTTAACAGGTTAGGATGAGTCGATACTGCACAGGTCTGGTTGACATGTCAAGGAGAGAATCGCCGTGGTCGAGGACGAGGATTTGCTGCTCAGCGTGCTCAACAGCGCACCGGTGATCGACGGGCATCCCACGGACGTCCTGAGCGGGGAGGGGGCGAAGGAGTGGCTGCGGGCGGTGGGAGGCCGCGGCACGAGGCAGGAGTGCGATCGTGTGCGCCTGGTGCGTGACACGCTGCACGCGCTCATCCGGGGGACGGCCTCAGACGTCGGCAACCTCGCCTTCGCGCTCGACCGGGCGCGGCTCCGCCCGGCCGTCTCGTCGGCGGGCGTGTCGTGGCAACTGGAGGCGGTGCCCGACGAGGAGCTTGCCGTCCGCGTCGTACTCGCGTGGTCGCGCGTCACCACGGAACTGCCGGGACGCCTGCGCGCCTGCGCGAATGAGGAATGCAATCTGTTCCTCGTCGATCACAGCCGCCCCGGGACCGCCCGCTGGTGTTCCATGGCGACCTGCGGCAACCGGATGAAGGCGCGAACCCACGCGCGCAAGCGCCACCTCGGGTAGCGATCTGACGAGCGGAATTACGTCCTCGGGGGCGCGCCGCAGGCGTCCTGTCACGGGGCGCCTTCACCCCAGCCTTTGGGGTACTTCGGGGCCGGGCCGGGCATCCGCCCGCCGCTCGTTCTCGGAGTGCCGGGCGGACCCAAGAGCGGGGGCAGACTTTCCGGACGGTCGGCGCCGGCTCGCCAGGAGCAGCCCGCCGGCGATCGCGGTGACGCCGCCGAGGATGAGGGGCGCGCCGGGCGAGACGCTGTCGACGAGCAGCCCGCCGCCGACGGCGCCGACGGCGATCGCGATCTGGAAGACCGTCACGATGAGTCCGCCCACCTGCTCCAGTCGCGTGGGCTCGGTCCTCGCGCCCCAGGTCTGTGCCGTGGTCGGCACGCCGCCGAATCCGAATCCCCACAGTGCGGCGCCGATGAACAGCCCGACGGCCGAGCCACCGGTGATGACCATCACGAGCATGCCGATCCCGAGCACCGCCGGGAACACCAGGGCGGCGAGCCGCAGGGCGCGATCGGCCAGGATGCCGCTGAGGGCGGTACCGAACACGTTCGCGATTCCGTACACGAGCAGCAGCACGGCGAGCCCGCCTGAGTCGATGCCGGACAGGCCCTCCGCCGCCGGCCGGATGTAGGTGTACCCGGTGAACTGGCCACTGGCTATCAGGAGAATCGCGAGAAGACCCACCAGCAGGATGCCGGAGCGCAGTGTCGATCCGAGGGCGCGAAGCCCGCTCGCCGGACCGGGCGCGACGCGCGGCAGAGTCGCCGCCTGGACGAACACGGCGATCAGCGCGGCTCCGGCACCGAGCAGGAAGACCTGCCGCCAGCCCCAGATCTCGCCCAGCCAACTGCCGAGCGGGACGGCCGCGATGGTCGCGAGCGCGACGCCGGCGTTGATGACAGTGACCGCGCGACCGAGGTGATCGCTGGGCACCATCCGCGCGGCCATCGCGATGGCTAGCGCCCAGAACCCGCCGAGCGCGGCGCCCAGCAGAAGACGGGAGGCCAGGAGCACGGGAAGGTTGGGGGCGATGGCGACGAGCAGGTTGGAGACGACGGCCAGTGCCGTGAGGCTGATCATCACCCGGCGCCGCTCGACACGCGGGAGTACGACCGGAAGGAGCAACCCGGTGATCCCGGCGGCGATCGCGGTCACGGTCACGGACTGCCCGGCCGCGCCTTCTGACACGCCGAGGTCGTCGGCCATGCGCGGGAGCAGGCTGGCGGGCAGGAATTCCGCCATGACGAAAGCGAAGACTCCGAGGCTCAGGGCGACGACGCCCGCCCAGGAAGCCGGTTGCCGATCTGCCGACAGGTCGGCGGACATGGGTGTGCTGTTCATGATTCCATCCCTGAGATCACAGCGAGGATGCCTGCCGACTGCTTGTCGCGCAGGGGGTCACCCGACCGTCCCGTGGCATGGCCGCGCAGGCTTTCAACGGCCGTACGGGCCCTGCCCGTACGGCACTTCGGGGACGTTCTGATGACAGATCAGTCGAGCAGGTCCCGCCCGGCCGCGGTGTCGTCGAGACCACCGGGCGGCCAGGCGACGTATTCACGGAAGCTGGTGACCACGCCGCCCTGCACGACCAGTACGAGAAAGAGGTGGTTGGCCATTCTTCGCCCCTGGAGGAGGCCCTCGGCGCGTATCTCGAAGCCCACGGTGCCGCCGTCGGCCAGCACGTTCTTGACGACCAGCGTGGTACGCACGTTCTCAGCCAGGAACGAGAAGAACCCTTCCGCCTCGGCCAGGCCCACGCCGGTCGGCGCCAGACCGGGTGCGGGGACGCTGAACCGTACGTCCTCGGCGAGCATGCGCTTGAACGCGGTCCAGTCGCCGGAGGCGGCGCCCTCCACCCATCGTTGCGCGGCCTCGGCCGCCACCGCGTACTGCTCGGACGCGGACGACACATCGCGGGCGTGGTCGAGCGGTTGTGACATCGTCATCATCTCCTTGACCCGTACAAGAACAGGCGGGCTCAAAAGGCCGTCCGGTGCTCGCTCCCGGCGAGGAACTGTTGCGGATGTCAGGCGCCGAGCTGCTGCTGGACGGCCTGGGCGTCGATGAGGTAGTTCATCTCGTAGAAGCGCCCGTCGCGGACGCGGTGGAAGGAGTATTCGGCGTACTCGACGGTGGTGCCGGTGGGCTGGACGCCGAACCATTCCTTTGCGGGTGTGCCCTTGTTGAAGAGGCGGGCGGCGACGCGGTCGCCGTCGATGGCGATGTCCTTGACCCGCCAGGTGAAGTCCGGGACCGCGTCGCCGTGGCCCTTCAGTTCCGCGATGATGTCCTCCCGTGTGACCGGCCGGCCGTTCTCGACGAGCTCGTCATGGACGAACTCCGTCATACGGTCGAAGTCGTGGGCGTTGAGCGCCTCGATGTAGCGCTCGAAGACCTCACGTACCTCACGTACCTCGGTCTCGGACATGACGACCCCTCTCCCGCCCCGAAGACCGGGGCATCCACTCGGATGTCGATTGCCTGCGACGGCCTTCCACGACTGCCGTGGCGCCCTCCGCCCTACTCACGAACGAAGACTACATGACTTCTATTCCGATCGGTAAAGAAGTCGTTCGAAGGCTTCGGGGCGCTGATCCACGCGGGTCCCTCGTGGGCCGGCTCGCGGGTCGACTCGCGTCCGGCCGCCCTCAACTGTCCTTCCCCGCACCCGAGTTCACCGGCGGGACGAGGCGACCCGGTCCGAGCCGACCGCCCGTGGTGGGAGCCGCGGCTCCTCCATGCCGTGATGTCACCATTGAGGCAACTGGAGTGGCCGGTCGTCCGGCCAGTAGTAAGGAGTCGATTCCTGTGAAGGTGTTCCAGATCGGTGCCGCCGGAGGTGTTGGCAGGCGGCTCGCCGGCCTGTTGGTGGAGCGCGGCGACGAGGTGACCGGCATGCACCGCGGCCCGGCCCAGGCCGACTCGATTCGCGCGACCGGCGCGACGCCGGTGACCGGCGACCTGATCACCGACTCCGTGGAGCAGCTCGCGGGCAAGCTCGCCGGACACGACGCGGTGGTGTTCTCAGCGGGTGCGCACGGAACCGGCATGGACAAGACCACGCTCATCGACGGCAGAGGCCTGGAGAAGGCGGCAGCCGCGGCCGAGGCCACCGGAGTCTCGCGCTTCGTGCTCGTCTCCGTGTTCCCCGACGCCCTGCGCGGCGACGGAGTGTCCGAAGGCTTCGAGCACTACATCAAGGTCAAGAAGAGCGCCGACGTCCATCTCACCCGCACCGGGCTGGACTGGCTGATCGTCCGCCCCGGCGGCCTGCTGGACGGACCTGGCGGCGGTCGGGTCGCCGCCGGGCCCGCCGTCGAGTACGGCGACGTGCACCGCGAGGATGTCGCGGCGTTCATCGACGCCGCCCTGCACGAGCCCGCTCTCAGCCGTGTCATCGTCGAGCTGACCTCCGGCGACACCCCCGTGGCGGACGCGGTCGCCCGCCTCGCCGTCTGACCCATCGGGCAGATTCGGTGTCGGACAGGGCCTGCGGCGCCGGTCGCCGGCATCGACGCGACCGGTGAGCACCGTCAGCTTTCCCTTTCGGGCACACGGTGAAGTCTTCTGCGGTGGTGGCTGGATTTTCTGCGGGCCTCATCAACCAGATCTCTTTCCTCCCAGGTCAGGAAGGACATCAGTTCGGCATTTCTCATCCATCCGTTGAGCAGGGCGTGTGAGCCCCCCAGTTTAAGAGAGTATGACCACGCGCTTTCGCCTCTCGAATCGCCATGCCACGCGGCAGCCCACTGCACCAGATGGCGTATCTTCTCTTCACTACTGAATCGTATTGATTTCACGAATTGCAACTCGGATAGGCGTGCTAGTTACCGTTCGCCCTTAAGACGGTCGACGGGCCGAGACGGTTCAAGGGTCGGCCGAACCGGTCGTGGTCCGTCTTTCTATCACGACAAGTTGTCGTCCGTTTCATCCCCAAGATTCCACTCTGGGTAGATCTCGATATCTTGCGCGCATACGCCGCATTCTCGATTCGGGTGAACCTCTCGTTCCTGCCGTACTGCACGGAATCGACGCCGTCGGCACTGTCACTGAGTGATGTAAAGTCCCATAGTGACATCCGGGGTGAGTGCCTTGGCCACCGTACGACATACCGTTGTTCCGAGCTTTCGAATTGTTTGCCAAAAGCTTGTACGGCGCCTTGGTACGGCCCGCCATCGGGTGCGAGCGGAGAGAGCATCGACACCGACTCCGCGTGACCGCCGCCATCGAATCGACCATGAGGGCGCAATGAATCTGACGCTTCCGCAGCGCATGTATCTGCTCTGTTACACCGTGGAGAAGGAGAAGTTCGAGGCCGTCAATCTCCAGGGGCGAGGTCAGCTGGTGCGCGCCGCGGCGCTGACTGAGCTGACATTTGACGGAATGCTGGCCACCCAGGGAAAGAAAGTCTTTCGGCGTCCCGTCAAGGAACCGGCCGATCAGTTCCTCGCCGAGGTGTGGCGTGACATACCCGCGGAGAAGCCGAAGAGCTGGCTTCAGTACGTGCACAACAAGTCCACCACGGCGGAGGAGCCCGTGCGCGACCAGCTCGCCGCAGCCGGGGTCATCACCCCGAGCGGCAAGCGGAGTCTGCTGTCGCCGACCGCTGCCCACCAGGTGACCGTCAACGATCCGCGTCAGGTCCTCGCCCTGCGGGAGACCGCACGCAAGGCCGTGCTCCAAGGCGCCGACCCGGCAGCCGTCCCGGCTGACGAGGTGGCCATGGCCGTACTTCCCGTCGAGTGCGAGACGGTCAGCGTCTTCACCGGGAAAGAGATGAAGGAGCACAAGCGCACTCTCAAGGAGTTCGCCGCACACTTCGACACCCTTGTCCCCGGGCTGCGCACCGCCCTTCGTGACTCGTTCCTGGTGGTCAGGGGCGTCGGCGGCGGCTGGGGCAAATAGTCGCTCCGCGGCGGGCGCTGTCGTAGCGGTAGTTACGTCGCTCCAGGCCGGCCACGCCCTCGCCGGCTCGGGCTGTCGCCGGCGAGGGTCGTCCGATCGGGTGGGTGTCGTGCGCCCGAGCCGGTCGGGTACGGGTGGACGGGCGACCGGGCGCCCGTCCACCCGCCCTGATCAGTTCAGCCCTGCGGGCTGCCCTCCGGACACGGGCAGGACAGCTCCATTGACGAAGCCCGCCCCCTCGCCCGCCAGCCAGGCCACGGCAGAACCGACGTCGTCGGGGCGGCCGGCCCTTCCGAGCGGAATCTCGGAGAGCATCGTGCCCAGTGCGCTCTGCTCGTCGACGCCGAGCCGGGAGGCTGTGAGGCCGAGTTCCGCCGTACCCATGTCGGTGGAGATGAAGCCGGGAGCGACAGCGTTGGTGCGAATACCCTGTGGACCGAACTCGTGCGCCAGCAGGCGGGTCATGCCGACGATCGCGTGCTTGGCCAGCACATAGCCGCCGTACCCGCCCGCCCCCGCGAGACCCATGGTCGAGGCGACGTTCACGATCGACCCACGGCCGAGTTCGATCATCCCCGGCAGGGCGGCGCGAGCCAGATGCACCTGGCCGAGAACGTTGACCTGCCAGGAGAGGGCGAGATCCTGGTCGGAGAGTTCGAGAAATGGTCCGGTGCCCGCACCCGTGCCCGCGTTGTTTACCAGCACATCCACGGTTCCGAGTTCGTCACGGACACGTTCGAGGACTCTTGTGGCGGCGTCGAAGTCCGTCACGTCGAGGGCGAGCGCCATCGACCGCCGACCGCGCTCACGGATGAGTGCGGCGGACTCCTCCAACTCCTGGGGGCTGTCACCAAGTCCCACGTTCCCGACACGGAGGTCGGGGCGGCCCGCGCCGACGTCGGTGACGACGACATCCGCGCCGGCGTCGGCGAGAGCCAGTGCTATACCGCGCCCGATCCCGCGCGGGCGCCCCGCGCCTGTCACCAGAGCGATACGTCCCTCAAGGGGTGCTGCTGAGGCGAGTGACATGTGCGTTTCCTTCTCTGTGAGGGTCGGACTGAACGGTGACTACTCGCTGATCTCGTCGTCGGAGATCCAGTTGCCGTGGAAGCCGAAGGGGACGCGCCGCGGCAGATGTACGCGGGCGAGAGGGGCGGCGGTGACGTCGGCGGCGTCGAGCACGACCAGTTCGCTGCTGTCGGTGTTGCCGTCGTGGACCACCGTCAGAATCCAGCCGTCGTCCTCGTCCTCGGCGCCCGGTCGTGCCACGAAAGCGGGCTCCTGGGTGACGCGTCCGGTGCCGAATTCGTGTGTCGAGACCTCGCCGGTCGTGATGTCGAACTTGACCAGTGGTCCGGGTTCGAAGCTGCCGCCGAGGTCACGGTCGACGTCGTCGGACAGGCGCAGGCTTTCGGGGCCGGTCGCGCCGAACCAGCCGTAGCGGTGTACGCGCCCGGCCCGCGCGTGGTTGATCCGGGGCCATTCGATGCTGCGGTCGGACATGATCTGCTCGGAGACGGTGCCCCGGTGCGGGGAGATGGTCCACCGGGCCAGAGCGGGCAGCCCGTCGGCGGGCCCCCGGACGAAGTCGCGGAAGACCGTGTCGTAGCGGACGACGTCCATGACGATCGAGCCGTCCGGGGTGTCGTACGCGTTGAGTACGTGGAACACGTAGCTGCGCGGTGCGTCGAACCACTGGATCTGATCCGCCGTACCGCCACGCGGCAGCACTCCCACCCGCGACGGGTGCTCCTCGTTCCAGCGCATCGGGAGACCGTCGCCGGTGTCGGGCGTGCCGGCCGCCAGGCGGCCCACGGCGTCCGTGGACAGGGTCACCGGGAGGTCGAGCACCACGACTCTGGTGGCGGTCATCGCCATGTCGTGGACCATCGGCACCCCGGACACGGGCAGTTCGGCGGTGTGCGTCGCCTTGCCGGTGGCGTCCAGGACCACGTAGCGCAGGTGTTCCGCCCCGGGATCGATCAGGTAGCTGATGGAATGCATCTCACCGCTGACGGGATCGATCTTCGGGTGGGCGGTGAATCCGGTACGCAGCGCTCCGTCACTGGTCCAGGTCGACATCCTGTTCAGGTCGGGGGCGATGGAAACCGGTGTCTCGCCGCCCTCGATCAGGGCGAGGAGCCGGCCGCCGTGGGCGAGGATGTTGGTGTTGGGGGAGTCCTGGGGCACATCGCCCCGCACGAACCGGTTGCGGTACCACTCGGCACGCCCGTCGCGCAGGCGGACGCCGTGCACCATGCCCTGGCCGACCATCCAGTGATGGCCGCTGCCGGTCTCGACCGGCCCGGTGGGATTGGGGCCGATTCGCAGATAACGGCCGTTCAGTTCGGGAGGCAGCGTTCCGGTCACCGGCAGGTCGTTGACGCTGACCTCGTCGGAGAGGGGGGCGAAGTTGCCCTCCAGATATGGGTTGCGAGTTGCCGTGGTCATCAGTGGCTCCCATCGTTAATATTGAACGTGCAGCCTGTACTGTCACCCATGGTGCGCCTGCGGAATCGGCGGTGCAACGCCGAGGTTCGGACCGTCCAGATCGGGAGATTCCATGCCAACGCTCTCCGCCAGTGCCTATGTCGTGCTCGGACTCCTTGAGCAGTCCGGCCCGGCCACCCCCTACGCCCTGGATCGCGAGATCCAGCAGGGCATCGGACATTTCTGGGCCTTTCCGAGGTCCCAGATCTACGCGGAGGCCGCCCGGCTCGTACGCAGAGGGCTGGTCGTCGAAGAGCGGGAGGCCGCCGGCCGCCGGCGGCGGTCACTCTCCCTGACCCAGGCCGGGAGAGATGTGCTCGCCACGTGGCTCACCGGTCCCGCCGACAGCGCCACGGACATCCGCGACGAGGGCCTGCTGCGGCTGTTCTTCCAGCGGAACGAGTCGTCCAGTGCGACCCAGGTGCGACAACTCGCCCTGGAGCAACGGGAAGCGCACCGCCGTAAACTCTCCGAGTACCGGACGATCCTTGCGTCTGCCTCCGCCCCGGACGTTTCCGCTCCGGACGTTTCCGCTCCGGACGCCGCCGAGGCGGGCGTCTCCGCTCCGGACGCCGCCGAGGCGGGCGAGAGGCTCGAACCCCCGCAGGCCGCCGCCCTGGAGTTCGGTCTCCGGTTCGAGGAGTTGGCCGTGGCCTTCTGGGACGAAGTCGCCGAGCACGGCGCGGACGCGGTGGATCCACGCCGCCAGAAGTGAAACGTCAGTCCGGGTTTTTTACCGACCGGAATGTAAGTGGCGCGATCGGCGTTCGCGTCGACAGGCGGCCACTAGGAGCAAGGGGGTTGCGGGCCGCGACGCCTGACATACCCGGACCCACACACACCACCTTCCGTTCGAGGAGAGAAATGTCCGACAGGGCACCCGTCACACCCGCCACACCCGTCGACTTCTGGTTCGACCCCATGTGCCCCTGGGCCTGGATGGCTTCCCGCTGGGTGCTGGAGGTGCAGAAGGCGCGGGACATCGAGATCCGATGGCATCTCATGAGCCTCGCGATCCTCAACGAGGACAAACTCGACGAACTGCCCGAGGACATCCGCGAACTGCTGGAGACCAAGGGGTGGGGGCCGGTCCGGGTCGTCATCGCGGCCCACGAGGAGCACGGCGCCGAGGTGATCGGCGACCTTTACACGGCAATCGGCAGGCGCGTCCACAATCAGGGGGAGGAACTGGGAAAGGCAACGGTCGGAGCCGCCTTGAAGGAGGTAGGTCTGCCCGATTCCCTTCTTGAGCACTGGGATTCCACCCCGTACGAGCGTCAACTCCGCGCCTCCCACCAAGAGGGCATCGACAAGGTCGGCCAAGAGGTCGGCACTCCGGTCATCGCGGTTCCCGGCACGGACGTCGACGTCGCCTTCTTCGGCCCGGTCGTCACCCCCGCGCCTCAAGGTGAGGATGCCGTCAGGCTGTGGGACGGCGTCCTTGCCGTCGCGTCCGTTCCCGGCTTCTACGAGATCAAGCGGACCCGGACCACGGGCCCTGATTTCAGCAATCTGTAGAGACAGAAGCCGACCGGGACGGACCATGCGCACCACATGAGTTCGGGGCCGTGCGCGCGAAGAACTTTCGACGACGGACGGCCCCGGTTCGTACAGACCGCGTCTGCGACGCTCACGTCAGAAGTGAGGCCAGGCCATTGAGCGCGACCTGGCGCAGAACCTCGGGCGTGAACCCGGCCTGTGCGGTTACGCGTAGTCCGAAGATCAGCGTTATCACCAGCAGAGCCCCGTCGCGCGGCTCGACATCAGCTCGGATGCTGCCGTCGAGGCGCCCGGTTCGGATCACGCCCTCGATGAGATCCAGATGCTCACGCAGATCCTGGTCGAGAATGCGGGGCACGCGCTCGTCCCGCTCACGTAGATCCGGGCTCATCATGGTCTGCACGACCATGCAACCCGCCGCGTGCCCGTGCTCAAGCGCCACGCGCTCTTCCTCGACGAGGCCCTCGACCAGGAGGGTCAGCCGCTCGGCGCCGTTGAGCCGATCATCGTCCAGCGCACGCGCGTAGCGCTCGAGCGCCAGACCCGTATACCGGTCCAGCGCACGCACGAACAGCTCATCCTTCGAGGTGAAGGCGTTGTACAGACTGCTGCGCCGGACCCCTGCCGCCTCGCACAGCCGGTCCGTCGAGGTTTCGGTGAAACCATGCACCCGGAACTCCGCCGCCGCCGCGTCGAGCACCGAGTTTTCGTCGAAGGATCGTGGCCTACCCATCCAACCGACTGTATCAGGTGCTGAATTCACGGAAACTAAAGTCTTCCGCTCGGTAGGGGGATGTTTACCAGTGCGTGAACCAAAGGCGTCAGGAACGGCATATCGCGCACTTCAGGCGGCTTTCAATGGCGATAGCTCGAAGCCAGTAATTCCCAACACGGTGCATGGCATTCGAGTCGGAATCGAAGACACGAGCTTGCTGCCGGGCGGACGTCTCGCGGCGAACAGTTCTCGCAGAGGTGTCGACCACCTCGCGTGCGGTCCGCGGCTGGTCACGCGGACAGGCCCACCATCGCTGCGCTTTCGTGCCACAAGAGGTTTCGAGCACTGTCGTCGCGGGCGAGCTGCGAAGGGTCGGGGAAAGTCACTTCGCCTCTGACGACTGACAGATAGACACGTCCGGCCGGTGGCGTGATCGAGCCGAGAGCTGCCTCAGCAAGTACCTGGCCCGTGCGCTCGACCGTTCCGGGGTAGAGGGCGGGCCTGAACCGGCTGCTCAGGCGCAGCAAGGGGAACAGGGTCGCCCGCGCGACGGCCAGAGCGACGGGTGACAGGCCGAGAAGTCCGGTGGTCGGGGGTACCACCTCGTAATCCTGCGTTGAGCACCAGCACGTCGATCTTGCCGTCACCGAGACGCTGCGCCACTGTGCGCGCGAAGACGCGGACGCTGTCGAGAGACATAAGATCGAGTGGCAGGGCGTCACTGCCGGTGGGTACGGTCCGTCCACTCCCGCGGGCTCCGATGACCATCTGAGTGCCGGGCTCGCTCGTGATGATCCGCGCGGCGTGTGCGCCAATCCCACTGGTGGCGCCGGTCATGACGACGGTCTTCACGGCGTTCTCCTTTGCAATCGCCACCCCGTGGCGCGCAGCCAGAGGCCAACACCCAATCTGCTAACACCGCGTCACGTCATGCGGCGCGCTGAAGCGGGCGGCTGTTGGTGACCAAGCAGCAGCTAGGACAGCCAGCGGTCAAGTGTCATGTCGGCGATGTCCTGGAGTTCGTCGCGCCCCATCCCGCCGGCCGCCTGGACGGCGATGCCGAACGTCACCGTCGTGATGTAGCGGGCAAGTCGTTTCGGGTCGGCGTCGTCGGGGAGGTCTCCCTCCTGGACGGCCCGCTGAAAGCGCTCTTCCAGGCGTTGGGCTGAGTCGTTGCGCCAGCTGACGAGCACGTCGTGGGCGGGTTGGTTCCGGTCGCTCGACGCCAGCGCCCCCTGCACGCCCAAGCAGCCGGGTGGACTGTCGGGGAGGGTGGTGGTCCGTACCGCTCCGCGGAGAAGCGCCTCGACCACGCCTCGCGCGGTCGGTTCCTCCAGGGCGCGGGCTCCGTAAGAGGCCGGGCCCTCCGTATAGCGTTGCAGCGCTTTGCTGAACAGCTGCTCCTTGTTGCCGAACGCCGCGTACAGGCTTGGCTTGGTGATGCCCATGGCGTCGGTCAAGTCGGTCAGACTCGCCCCCTCGTACCCCTGTTCCCAGAACACCCGCAGGGCGCGGTCGAGGGCTTTGTCGATATCGAACTCCCTGGGCCGACCCATGACGGCACTGTGTGAATCACCCATACAGGCAGGGTACTCCTCATCAGTACCGATCGGTACTGACGGGCGTCGCCCGAGGCGTGACGCTCATAAAGACGCAGGTGGCGGCCCAGTGGCTGGACCGGTCCCGGCGTGACATCGGCCGCCGCCGCAGTGCTGCCGGCCGACTTCTGTTCCGATCGGAACAGAAGTTGTGTACTGTGAGTTCCAGAAAGAGGCGGGCGCTCCGGCGGGATCGCAGGAGGTCGTCACGGGTCGCCATCGCCGTCGCCGTAACAGCGGGCCAAAGGAGAGGTCATCATGTCGGACCAGGATCTGCGCGAGTTCTTCGGGCGTTACATCGAGGCGCTGAACACCCACGAGTTTCACCGCATGACCGAGTTCGTCCACGACGAGCTCATCAAGAACGGTCAGCCGGTCACTCGGGATGATGTCATCGCTGAGCTGGAGGGCCACGGCGCGGCGGTGCCGGACTTCACCTGGCGGGTCAAGGACCTTGCCGTCGACGGCGACCGCGTCGCCGCCCGCCTCTTCAACAAGGGCACGCCCGCGAAGGAATGGTTCGGCGTCAAGCCCACCGGCGCCACGGTCGAATACGCCGAGTACGCCTTCCACAAGGTGCGCGACGGGCGCTTCTACGAGATGAACTACCTCATCGACGCCCAGGCCGTCCAGCAGCAGCTCGGCGCCTGATCACGGCGACCTTTCGGCTTCTCCGACTCCCCGGGCGGACCACGAAGACCGGAAAGCCGAACTGCCCTCCCCCCAAGCCCGCCCCACTCAGGGCGCCACCCTGTCCAGCAGCGATCGGCCGGCACACTTCCCGGCGACACGCTCCGCGACAGGGCGGCGCCCTGACGCGCGTTTGGCGAGCGCGTCCCACGTTCCGGCTCGGATTGTCGGCCCCAGGACAGTCACAAGGATCGGGCGCGGCCGTTGGCCAGGGGCTGTCAGGACAGCGGGCGGTACGCCGTGAGGGTCGTCGCCGGATCAGTCCTGAAGGTTCACGGAGCAGGACACCAGGCCGTCGGCATCCGGCTGCCGCTGCTCGTCCTTGAGTTCTCCGTCGACGAAGATGCGGCAAGCTGTGTCGGGGCCGGCGTCGGTGACGGCCACCTCGCTGAAGCCGAATCCCACGTTCCGCGTCTTGTTCCAGGGCAGTTTCCGGTCGGCGTCCGTCTGACCGTCGTTGTCACCGGGAAAGGCGTAGCCGACGTCAGTCTCGCCGTCTCCCGTCACCTCCAGCTTTACGTCCCAGCTCTGGCGGAACACACCGCATCCGGTGATGGAGGCGACGGCCAACGACAGGGCACCGGCCGTCAGCAGCAACTTGGTGAAGGGGCCGGCCTGGGAGGACTTCACGGCAACTCCTTTTGGTGGATGGACTCTTGCCGGACGGGGCTCGGCCGCCGATGCTCCGCGACGCCCGGATGGCCGACCCTAACCAACACCACCAAGTGCGATGGGCGATGGCATCCCCGTACGACTTCGTCATCGGCGTCCACGGGCGCCGGGCCGCCGCACTGTGGCGGGACCCGGCGCGGGGATCAGCTGTACGGGACGGCGTCGGCGGGGTCGGCGTGCCAGTTGGTGGCGACGGGCCAGTCGACCGTGACGGTGTGGGGGAGCTTGAGAGTGACGGCGTTGTCCTCGTCGCCGGCGACGGAGAGGTGGAGCTGGCCGAACTGGATGCCGTTCTCGTCGTTGGTGCTCTTGGGGTTGATGCCGGCGTAGGCGGCGGTGGAGCCGGAGAGGGTGACGCCCTCGCTGACGCTGTGCTCCACGGGTGACACATGGCTGCTGCGGCTGGAGCCGAAGAACGCGGTGGGCAGGATGCCCTCCAGGTGGCAGGTGACGCCGGACTTGGCCTTGGTGGTGACGAGGAGGTAGCCGCCCGCCTGCGTCTTCGAACTGACCTTGAACGTCAGGTCGTTGGTTCCGCAGATCCGCGTGGTGTCCTTGCCGCTTCCGCTGCCCGCGGTGGCGGTGGCAGCGGTGGTGACGGTGAGGGCCACGGCCGCGACTGCGGCCAGGGTCAGGCGGGCGGGGCGGGTGGCAAGGTACGAACGCATCGACATCTCCAGAGTGCGCAAGCAGGTCGTCCAGCGGTCTGCTGGGACGACCTCAGCTTGGTCCGCGATCTGTCCCGCCCGCCACAAGAGACGATCATTCTGGAAAGCTGGAATGCTGGAAGGGGCGCTGACCAGCACAGACACTGCCGTCCTGGGACGGCCCGCTGGGACGGGGGCGGGCCGGCGGCGAACTGACCCGGCCTCAACTTCGGTGCGCACCACTCGCAATGAGAGTTCCCGCGATGCCCCCGAGGGGGGCGTCGCGAGGCCAGTGGCCGGGCCCTGCCTCGGGCAAGGTCGCGGCAAGGTACGGGCAGTAATGTGCGCGCTGGGCAAGGATCATCAAGGAGTCAGGAGCGCGCGAGTGGCCGAGGTCGAGGTTCGACGCACGATGGCTGCTGACTCGCAGGATGTGTACCAACTGATCGCCGACGTGACGCGGATGGGGGAGTGGAGCCCAGAGGCCACCGGAGCCCAGTGGCTGAGTGGTGAGCCGGGTGCTGTCGCATCCACGTTCCGCGGGAACAACCGCCGTCCTTGGGTGAAGTGGAGCACGGTCTGCACCGTCACGATCGCTGACCCCGGGAAACGTTTCGCCTTCGACGTCAGGGCGGCCGGTAAGCCGGTCTCGACGTGGGAATTCGAGATCATCCCGAATGCCGCCGGGTGCGAGGTTGTCGAACGCTGGTTTGACAGGCGCAGCGCGTTCTACAAGATGACGTCCGTGATCACTGTAGGGGTGACCCGCCGCTCCGTACGTAATCGGCAGACGATGGAGCGCACGCTGGAAGCACTGGCATCCGCGGTGCGGAGCTGAGTGGGCCGAGCGTTCCGCCGAGCCCCGGCCCCTTCGGCGATACGACCGAAATGGCGATCCCCCCGCAGAGTTGGACACAGCACATGAACACACAGCAGCCCGTGAACATCCCCTCCTTGAACGACATCGTGCGTGCGGCCGGACGGATCCGCGAGGTCGTGCGCCGCACACCCGTAATACGGGTGGCGGCCGGGGAGTTGGGCGTGGCTGTGCCCGTCATCCTGAAGCTGGAGTTCCTCCAGCACACCGGCTCCTTCAAAGTCCGCGGCGCGTCCAACGCGCTCGCCCACCTGCGCGCTGCGGAACGCGGCGCCCCGACCGCCGGCGTTTGCTGCGCATCGGGAGGCAACCACGGAGCCGCCGTCGCCTGGGCGGCGCGCGAAGCGGGCCTGCCCGCCACCGTGTTTGTGCCCGACTTCTCGCCCAAGGCCAAGACCGACATCATCGAGTCTTTCGGCGCGCGCCTGCGCCGCGTCGAAGGCTTCTACGCCGACGCACTGGCAGCCAGCCAGGACCATGCCCGGCACGAGGGCGCCTTCCACATCGACGCCTACGACGACCCGCATACGGTGGCAGGGCAGGGCACGCTCGGCCTGGAGCTCGCCGAGCAAGTACCGGAGGGGCAGCCCGTGCTGGTCGGTTGCGGCGGCGGAGGCCTGTACGCGGGGGTCGCCCTGGCGCTGGACGGGCGCAACCGCGTCACCGCAGTTGAACCATCCACAGCGCCCTCGCTCACAGCGGCGCTGGAGGCAGGGAAACCGGTGGACGTAGAAGTCGGCGGGATCGCCCTGGACAGCTTGGGCGCCCGCCGGGCGGGCCACATAGCCACCGCTGTAGGCCTCTCACTCGGCATGAACACCCTCACCGTCGCGGACGAGGACATCGCCGCCGCCCGCGCACTCCTCTGGCAGCGGCTACGCATCGTGGCCGAACCCGGCGGATCCACCGCGCTCGCCGCGCTGCTCGCCCACCCCGAGCACTTCCCGGACGGGGCCACCGTCGTCGTCTCAGGAGCCAACACGGCACCCTCGTCGGAGTACTGACCGCTGAGAGGGAGCCCTTGGGCAGTTTCTGACCTCGGAACCGGCCGGCGGCGCGGGCCATCGGATCGGCCGCCGCCAAGTACGCGCGCAACCCCGCACCTTGATCAGCAGTCGACACTGACGACCGAAGATGTCACTGCCACTCAGGGGGACACCGACATGAACAACGCGCTGCGCAAGAAAGCGCTCACGCTCACCGCGGGACTGGCACTCACGGCCGGTCTGGTCGCCGCCGGACCGGGGACCGCTCACGCCGGTGAGCAGATGCACCGCCTGGTGGTAGTCGCACCCTGAACACGCGGGCGCCGGGAACCTGCCGGCCGGGGACGGACGGCTCGGCCCGACCCGGCGCCTCGCGTGGAACGCTGTCCCTCTGTTGCCGGTGAAGTCGGGCGCCCGGTGGCGAGCGGGGCTCAGGTGTGCTCGGGGTGCGGCCGGTGGGTGGCGGGATGACACTGGCAAGGGGGGTATTCGCTGCCGGGCGAGGGGGTGCGGGGGCTGTCCGGTGAGGCACCGGGGGAACGGCTCGGGGTCCTTGCGACGCATTCGAGGTGCGGTCATGTTCTCTGTGCGCAGTGGTGGGCATCGACGTGGGCGGCCGTCCGGCCGGGACGGACCGGCAGGTGACGCGGGCGGTGCGGGTTTCGACGCGGATGTCATCGTCGTCGGTGCGGGGCCGGCGGGCCTGGCGGTCGCCTCGACGCTGGCGGAGCGTTACAGGGTGCTGGTGGTCGATGCCCGCCCGCCGCGCAGCAACGCCCCGGGGGAGTCGAAGGTGGGGCGGGTGCACAAGTCATGGTTCTGCCCGCACGACTGCCTCTACGACAATCCGGACCTCCTCGGCTGCCGCAAGCCGCACGGCATCCGCCGCTATCTGATCCGTACCTACAGCGGAGCGCGCCAGGGTGGCGGCGGCCGGTTCGACCTGGCCTGGGAGCCCCGCCAGTTCGATCACGCCGAGCCCGGCGACCGCTACCCCTACCTGGACGAGTACAAGCTGATCGAGCACTGGGAGCGGAAACTGGAGGCCAGCGGGCACGGCTCCCGCATTCAGCGGGGCCGCCTCTACCAGAGCCACCGCACCGTCCCCGGCGGTGTGACCGTCCGTTTCCGGCCCACCCCCGACAAGAACGCCGGCGACCGCCAGGAGGAGCCTGCCGCGAGCGGCTCCGGAGGGCCCGAGGAGACCGGCGAGTCCTACCGGTGCCGTCTGCTGCTCGATGCCAGCGGCCACGACTCCGACATCCGTAAGAACTATCCCGACGAACAGGCCCACCTCTACTGGTGGTCGGTCTTCGGAGCGCTCGTCGAACACCCCGAGGGCGCGATCGGCCCGCCGCCCGGCAAGGGCAGCCGGATGGCCGTCGGCGACTACATGCTCTGGCAGACCTTCGCCGACACCAACGCCGACCCCGACACCCCGCTGCGCGAGGGACGCCCCGTCTTCGAGTACGAGATCCTCGACGAACGCACCAGCTTCCCCCTGATCCTCTACCTCCGCCCCGAACAGGTCCCGATGGAGGAGGCCAGGACCGAGTTCCTGCGCATCCTCAACGAGGAGGAGGACACCGCCCCATTCCGCGAGGCCACGGTCGGGGAGTTCAAGTTCGGCCACTACCCCTCCGGGCGCCGGTTCCAGAGCTTCGCCCAGGACCGCGTCGACTTCATCGGCGACGCCGGACTGTGGACCACTCCCGGCGGTTGGGGAGCCAGCTTCATTCTCAAGAACTACGCGCCCTACTGCCGGCGCCTCGCCCGTCTCCTCGACCAGGACCGCCTCGGCAAGAAGTCCCTGCGCCGGCTGCCCTCTGGGCACAGCAAACCCGCCGAGTTCCTCATGAACTGCCTGGCCACCCGTTTCCTGGCCTTCGGCACCGTCGCCCAGCTCGACCGGTACGTACGTCTCTTCCGCGAGACCGACCCGTTGATGGTGGAGAAGATCTACACCATGCGCGCCGGCCCCCGGGAACTGTGGAAGTTCGGCCGCACCGCCGCCCCCACCATCGGCCTGCGCTCCCTGTGGACGGCCCTGCCCCGCAGCGAACGCGCCCAGATCCTCGCCGACTGCGCTCGGGCGGTCGTGCAGTTCACCAAGGAGTCCGCCCTCCAGCTCACCGGCCGCACGCCCGAACGCGGATTCGCCGTGTTCGCCGAGAAATAGACCCCCACAGTGCTCCCGGGCCATCAGCTACGCGGGCGGCATTCTGACGACGGAGAAGCACTGCCCCTGCCGACGACTCTTTGGCCTCGTCCTCGTCGTGAGGTCGTCTGACCCGCTGGGGCCTGGCACCGGTGCGTTCGGGTGGCACTGCTGACGGGCTCGTGGAGAGCGGGCCGTGGGCGGGCAGTACTGACGTGCTGGTCATGCGTCTTGTCCGTGCTGCCTTCCTGAAAGGTCCGCGACGTGCGACGTCGTTTCGTGGTCGTCTCCGGCGACGCCGCCATGGCCCTCGTTCTTCCCCCAGCCGGGGCCGGTGCCGCGTCCAGGAGGAATGTCTTCTTCGATGTCTCCGCCGGCGGGAATCCGCTGGGGAGGATCGAGTTCGCGCTGCGTGATGGTGTCGTGTCCCGGACCGCGGCGAATTTCCGGGCGCTGGCCACCGGTGAGAAGGGCTACGGCTACAAGGGGTCGGTCTTCCACCGGGTCATCACGCGGTTCTCCGTGCAGGGCGGTGACATCACCGCGCACGACGGGAGCGGCGGCAGGAGCGTCTACGGCCCGTACTTCGACGACGAGAACTTCGCCCTCCGACACGACCGGCCGGGCCTGCTGTCGATGGTCGGCGACGGCCGGCCCCACACCAACAGCTCGAAGTTCGCGATCAGCACCGATCCCACGCCCTGGCTCGACGGCAAGCAGGTCGTCTTCGGATCGGTCGTCAGGGGCATGAGCATCGTGAAGGCGATCGAGAACTTCGGCTCTCCGTCCGGCAGGACAAGCCAGAGAGTCGTCGTGGACGAATGCGGAGTCGTCTGAGAAGCCGTCCCAACGCACGAGTGATGCCAAGAGACCCCCGTACAACGGGGGTCTCTGAGGCGCGTCCGCCGAGTGCGGTCGGGGTCAGCCTGCGAGTTGCTTCTCCAGGGCCTCGGCGTCGTGAATGGCCGACATGTGCAGGAACTTGCAGACGCGGGACCAGGCCGGCGATGTGGCGGTAGCTCAGTTGGCCAGGCTGAAGTCGCCCCCGATCGCGGCTGCGATCTTGTCGACTCCTTTCAGCGCGGTGAGCGTGGTCACGGGCGTGCTGCTGTCCGTGGTGGTGCCGTTCCCGAGCTGACCGGAGCCGTTGCTGCCCCAAGAGCGGACCGTGTCGTCACCGATCAGGGCGACGGTGTGCTCCCGGCCGCCGGCAACCAGTTGGACGCCGGTCAGTCCGCGTACCGGTACGGGAGTGTTCCGCTGGTCGGTGGTGCCGTCGCCGAGCTGGCCGGAGGTGTTCCGGCCCCAGACGTGGAGAGTGCTGTCTGTGCCGGTGACGGCCAGGCTGTGATTGCCTCCGGCGGCGATCAGCGACACCTCACCGGACCAGGTGTCCTGGGTCTTGACGGGGGTGTACCGGTTGGTGGTGCTGTCGTCGCCGAGCTGGCCGGTGGCGTTGTGGCCCCAGGCCATCACGACGCCGCCGCTGCCGGGCCCGCCGACCAGGGCGAGGTTGTGGTTGGCCCCGGCGGCGATCAGGGTGACACCGGTCAGATCACTCACCTGGGAGGCGACGTTCCTGCTGGCGGAGGTGCCGTCGCCGAGCTGGCCGTTGACGTTGTGACCCCAGGCCCAGACGGTGCCGTCCTCGCGGAGCGCCAGGCTGTGGTTCAGGCCGGCGCTGATCGCGATCACCTTGTTGAGCCCTTCGACCCGCACCGGGACGCTGCTGTCCATGTTGGTGCCGTTGCCGAGCTGGCCGTAGTTGTTGTGCCCCCAGGCGACCACGGTGTGATCGGCCAGCAGGGCCAAGCTGTGCGACGCACCTGCGGCGATGTCAGTGGCGTTCGAGAGGTTGACGACCTGGCCGGGCGCGTTGTGACTGAACACGGAGCCGTCACCGAGCTGGCCCGAGCCGTTGGCACCCCAGGACTGCACCGTGCGGTCGGTCAGCAGCGCCAGCCCGTGACCGGTCGTCGAGCCGCTGCCGCCCGAGGCGATCTTCATCACCTCGGCGCTGGTGAGCCCGAGCACCGTGGTGGCGGTCGTACGGAAGTCGGTCCAGGTCCCGTCACCGAGCTGCCCGGCACGGTTGTTGCCCCACGACTTCAGCCGCTTCTCAGCCATGTGATGCCATCCTTCGATATCGAGAAGAGAGGACGGATCGGAGGCGGCTGGAGCAGCCGTGCCCGGCTGCCGACGCTGCCCCCAACCCGGAAGGTAACCTTCCGCAATCAGTTGATCACTATGGGCAGTAGTCCTCTGGATGGCAAATCCCGTACATCTCGAACCCAGCATCTGGGGCCGGGCACCGGGTGGTGCCCGGCCCGGCTGCGCCGGTTGTTGACCCATGCTCCGAGCCGGCGCTCCCGCTCGTCCTGGTCCTCGCCGAAGACGATCCGTTCGACGTCCCGGCTCGGCAGGGCACAACGCCGGAACTCGGGACCGGCGTTCCGGAACGGCCGCGCGGCGAGGGTCAGACGGCGATCTTTCGCAGCAGGTGACTTCCCCAACATGGTTGCGAACCAGCGTGAGGCCCGTAGGGTCAGGCCCGGAGTCGAGCGTGTCACAGGCTGCAACGGGCGCCGGTGGGCGGGGATTCGAGGTCGAGGAGGTACTTCTTGACCACGTCGTCGACGCACTTGCTGCCGCCGAGTAGGTAGGCGCCGTGCTGCTTGCCGTCGACTGTGAGCAGGCTGCCGTCGAGGGCTCGCGCCATCGCGATGCCGCCCTTGTGCGGCGTCACAGGATCGCCGGTGACGGACACGACGAGCGTCTCGGGGATGTCTTCGGCATCGGCGAGCCAGGGCTCGTCACGTGTTGGCGGCGCGGGCCACGCCTCGCATTCGCTGTGGTGGTTGCCCGTCGTGAACACGTCGATGTCGAACATCGGGGCGGCCTCCCCGATCTTGCGTGCGAGCGCGGTCTGTTCCTCCGGCGTCGGACGGGGTGAGTCCATGCAGCGCACAGCGATGTTCGTGTCGGGATCCATGCCGTAGGCGCCGTCCGCCGTGCGGGCGAAGAAGGCGTCACGCAGGGCGAGCATCTCGTCGGCGTTGCCCGCTTCGAGTGCGGCCAGGGCGGAGATGACGGCGGGCCATTTCTTCTCGGAGTACAGTCCGCCGCTGATGCCGAGGTAGAGGTCCCAGACGCTCAACTCCCGGCCGCCGGTGGTCGGTGCCGGTGTCTCGATGAGCGGTTGGACGATCTCGTGCAGGCGGTCGTTCGCAGCCGCGGGGTCGGGGCCGAGAACGCAGTCGGGCGATTCTGTGCAGCGTGCGGCGAGATCGTCGAACCGTGCCTGGAGTCCGGTGAAGGAGGAGAGTCGGAACTCGCTCGCCGTCAGGTTGGGCGAGACGGCGCCGTCGAGCACGATCGCGCGGACCTTTTCGGGGTAGGTCGCGGCGTACATGGCGCCCAGTTCGGTGCCGTAGCTGTAGCCGAGATAGGTCAGCCGGTCGTCACCGAGCACCTCTCGCATGATGTCCATGTCGCGCACGACGTTGGTGGACCCGGCGTTCACGAGGTTCGCGATGCCGCCAGAGCCGTCGGCGCAGCGCTCTGCGAGTTCGGTCGCCTCCCCGGTGTTCGTGATGTCGTACACCGCGCCGAACCGCGGTGCGTCGCCTGCGTCGTACTGCTCGTCGGTGTAGCAGTCGAGGGGCGGGGTCGACGACCCGATCCCGCGAGGATCGAAGCCGACGATGTCGAGGCGCTTGGCGACGGGACTCGCCTGCCACAGTGGCAGGGTGGACGCGACGAGGCTGGTGCCGGATCCTCCGGGTCCGCCCGGGTTTATCAGCAGCGAGCCCTCGGCCTCACCCGTGGCGGGGAGGCGCGTGAGCGCGACGTGCGCCTTCTTCCCCTTCGGCTTGTCGTAGTCGAGCGGTACCTCGACCGAGGCGCACTGGAGCGCCGGGTTCGCGAACAGCTTGGCGTCCGCCTTGCTCGTCGCGGTGTCCTCGCATCCGACCCAGTCGAGCTTTTGCCCGAGATAGGCGCCGAGGTCCGCGTCCGCGCCGGAGTCCGGTGGAGGAGAAGCGGGCGTGCATCCGGCGAGCAGGAGGAGAAAACCCGTGGCGGCCGCGCCGAGCACGGTCCCGCGGTATTGGGTTCGAGGGTGTGAGCGCATGCGTTTCTTCCGTGTCGAGCCGCGGTCGTGCGCGAGGGTGCGGCGGTGGTTTGACGGTCTGTTCTCGGTCGGGGCGCTGAGGTGGCCGACAGGGCGGCACGTGAGGCCGGCCGTGATGGTGAGAACCGTGTTCGCCCAGGGTGGCTGGTGGGTGACCAGCTCAAGCAGCTACGGGGCGAGGATCAGCAGATGAATCATCAGCACGGTGACAGCGCGGGCGGCGAGGGCTCGCCCGGATCCGGGGCCGGGCGTCGACCAACCTTTCCGCATCGCCGTCGAGCCCGTCGAAGCCGTCGAATCCGTAAGGATCTTTCCGCGCCGCACCGGTCCAGAGATCGTGCCGGTCGCTCATCGTCTCCCCTGTCCGGGGTCGTGACGGAACAGAGCACGGCCACGACCCCTTCTAGCATGCCCGTGCTAAACGAAACTAGCACAGGCATGCCAAAGATTGACTAGGATGGGGCCATGCCTAAGAGAGTCGATCCGGATGTTCGCCGAGAGCGGGTCGCCGACGCCGTGATCGAGGAGATCGCCGAGCATGGGATCCGCTCGGTGACCCTCGCCCGGATCTCCGCACGCACCGGCCTGGCCATCGGGAGCATCCGCCACTACTTCGGCGACACCGTCCGAGAGGTCATGCGCTTCACGTTGGGTGTCGTCCTGCAACGCGCCGCGAGCCGCGACGTGAAGATGTCCGACGATCCGGTCGCGCGGCTTGTGGATGTGATCGCGTTCACCGCTCCGACCAGCGAGCAGGAGCGCAAGGAGAACATCGCTCTCGTCGAATACCGCGTCATGGCGCGCACGGACGCGGAGCTCGCATCCGACATCGCTGCCACGTCCCTCGCGGGCGCGGAGGTGATCCGCTCGTTGCTGCGCGATGCGCTGGCCGACCGCGCGATCGACGAGGAGGCGCTGCACCGCGAGGCGCTCCTGCTGTTCGCCCTGGTCGAGGGCTTCTCGTTCAGTTCGGCGCTATTCTCCGCCCCGTTGAACGAGGCGGACGTCCGTGCCGTCGTGACGGCGAGCGTGCGACGTCTGCTCGATGCTCTCCCTCCTTCCGGTGAAGCCGTCGAGGGAGCGGCTGGAACTGAGAGGGAACTTTGAGCGTTTGACGCGTTTCATGGCCCTCGCCATGTTTGTGTTGATTCACGGACGATGCGGCGGGCCGTGTGCGCGATCATCGCGATGCGGACCATGGCGGTGGTGCGGCGGGGAGGGCTTCACAGCCGCGGGCCAGGCGGTGGTGGTGCATGAGTCGGCCCATGGTGTGTTCGACCACCCGCCTGTGGCGAAGGCGACGGAGCCCTCGGTGCCCGGGGTGAAACGGTGTGCCTCTTGAGATGAAGCGGAGCAGATGGGGCGCAACGACGGCTTCGCAATCTCCTTCACTCCATCCGAACCGTTGCCTCCTCTGGGCCCCGCCGGCCACTCACCACGAAACATCCCCCAACATGACATAGATGGGTGAAACGCCTCCAAGTCGGAGGCTGAACAGCCGTAACTACCCGCAGTGGTTGGTAACAGAAAGCGGCCGTTAGGCGGGTCCAGCAGAGCTGCGATGTCGCTCACCAGCCGCGCGCCTGGCGTTGCGGCCGCCGGACAGCGGCAAGGATGCCCACGCTCCGCTTGAGGCGGGCCGGACCCTCGTCGGCGATACTGGGTCCATGGATTACGTCGGCTGGGTGCCCGCCCCGCCGCTTGACCGGTTCATCGACGACGTCTACTGCCTGACCGGGGTGCCGGGCCATCGCCGGATCAGCGTCTCGCCGATGCCGTCGGCGCACCTGTACATCAATCTGGGTGAGCCCGCACACCTGTGGGATTCCGACCCGTCGGTGCCTCCGGCAGCGTTGACGGATGGATGGTTCATGGGCCTGTGGACCAGGCGTTTCGTTCTTGAGTACCCCACTCGGGTGCACCTCGTCGGGGTCCACTTCAAGCCTTGGGGATTGTCACCGTTCGCCGGTGTACCGACGAATGAGCTGCGGGACCGATGGGTGCCGGTCGACGACCTCTGGCATCGGTCCGTGGACCGGATTCGCAACCAGGTCGGCGACGCCGCTTCGGCAGCCGCAACGCTGCGGGTCCTGGAGAGAGAGCTTCGATCGCGGCTCGTCGAGCCGTCGGCGCGCGGTCTCGACCTGGTCCAGCACACGGGCGGGTGGCTGGAAGCCTCGCACGGCGCGATCCCGGTCGGTGCATTGAGCGATGCCGCCGGGGTGAGCGCCAATCACCTGGCGGCGCAGTTCAAGGCTCATGTCGGGGTCACTCCGAAGCGGGTTGCCCGGATCTACCGCTTCGCGCGGCTGATCGAGTCAGTGGACTCCCTGGGCCCGGTCGACTGGTCGGAGCTCGCGCTTACGGCGGGCTATTTCGACCAGGCCCACTTCAGCAAGGAGTTCAAGGACTTCACCGGCCGCACTCCCACGGAGTACCTGGCGCTACGGCGCCGGTTCACTGCGGAGCAGGGGTTCTCGCAGCCTGGTGGCCCGATGCCCGTTGAGTGATTTTTTACAAGCGCGGCTGTCTCTTGGCTGAAAATGTTGGACGCGTCCGCTCCGAGTGACGTAACAGGGAGAGCCTCATGGGCGCAGTGATCATGCACAACGTGGTGTCGGTAGACGGCTTCATCGCCGACGAGAACGACGGAGTCGGTCCGCTCCACGACTGGTACTTCAGCGGGGATTCGAAGCTTACGGAAACTGGCACGGGGGACGGGGATTACGACCACTCCGACGGGGGAGGCGGCTTCAAGCTCTCGCGTGCATCGGCGGCGTACGTCCAGCCGGTGTGGGACTCGATCGGCGTGATCGTGATGGGCCGCAGCTTCTTCGACCTGATGAACGGCTGGGAGGGCCAGCCGCCAGTGGGTGACCACGTGGTCGTGGTTTCCCACCGGCCCAAGCCCGAGGGCTGGCACCCTGAGGCTTCGTATCACTTCGTCGATGGCGTGAAGGCCGCGATCGAGAAGGCCCAGGAGCTCGCCGGTGACCGGGTTGTCGCCGTGAGCGCCGGCGAAGTGGGCGGCCAGATTCTCGCGGCCGGTCTTGTGGACGAGGTCGCGATGGACGTGGTGCCGGTGGTGTTCGGATCGGGCAAGCGCTTCTTCGGTAGCTTCGACGGGCAGCAGCAGCTGGAGGATCCCCACGTGATCGTCCAGGGCAACCGGGTACTGCACCTGAAGTTCAAGGTGCGCCGCTAGTGAAGCTCATCTGGGTCCGGATGCCGGTGCCCGGCCCGCAACGCGTCGCGTCACAGCAGACGACACCACACCATCGGCGCGGACCTACGGGTGGACGAGCGCCGACATGCCCCTGCATATGGTTGACGTTGACAATGAGCGCATGGATGTCCCTGAGCTGCTCGAATCAGCCTCCCTACTGGTCCCGGAGGAGACTGCCACCGAAAACGACATCACGGTGCGAGACATCTGGGACTACCTCGCCCATGACGAGTGGGAGATCGCTCTGGGCCTGCTGGAGGAACTCGGGGACGGTCGCTCGATCCCTCTGGCGTTTTGGGAGAAGCTCGCCGACGCGGCTGAGCAGCTCCGTCTGGAGCGGAGCGCGGCCTGGTGCCATTGGCGGTGCTCCGAGATCCGCAATGGCGTGATCCGAGCAGATCTGAAGCTCCGCCCGGCTGCCGAGAGTCGACGCACGACACCAATCTCCGGTGCCGGGGTTCTGCGGCCTATGTGGGACATCGGACACCTCTCGCCCACCGGTGATCGTGCGGTCAGCATCGCCGCGCTCTGGGTTGAGAGCATGCCCATTCTGGAGCCTGGCGGGCAGGCTGCGGTTCGCCTCGTGCCCCTCACCCCCTCCCATTGGATGCACGTGCAACTCGGCCAGCAGATCACCATGCACGAAGACCGAACCGTGGCCGGGACCGCAGTCGTTCTGGAGGTTCATCGCCCTGCAACCGTGTCCAGAGAATGACGTGCCCGGGCGCTCACGGCAGGGCGCCGACAGTTGTCCACCCATAACTCCGGGCGGCTGCTCGGCGGCTTCGCTGGTGCGGGCGGTGAGCTGGAAAAGGTCGGGTAGCCCAGGACGACGGGTGACTGCTTCTTCTCCTGCTGGGCTTCGAGAAGCCCAGTGCCCCTGCCCCGCCGGCGAGGCTTGACCGAGCAGGCTGCCGACGCCGCGATCGACACCGCCTGCCGACTGCTGCGACTGCCCTCGATCCGCAACGACTTCAATGAGATCGCCGACCGGGCGGTCAATGACCAGCGGAGCGGGCCATTGGCTCGCTCACTTACGACCAGTGCATGCCGATCGCGGACAGCTGCTCCTCCCGCTCCGGTGTCAGCGCGGCGGCCCTGCTCCGTTGGTTGTTGACCCATGCCCCCAGGCGGAACTGGAGCTCCCGGCCGTCTTCGGAGAGCACGGTCTCGACATGCTTGCGGGGCACTTGGAGGTGGCCCTCGCGTTCGAAGTACTGGTGGGCGGCTGCGAGGTTGGCGGTCCATTTTTCGGCCTGCGTACGGCGCGGCTTCGGCTTCTCATTCTCGGTGGCGGGTTCGATTCCGAGGACGTGTTCGCTCATCCACTGTTGCCCGGTGGTGAGTTGATCCCAGCCGAGGCGTACGGACCGCACCCAGCGTCCGAGGTCTTGGCCCTGGCGCAGGACTTCGCCCGCCGTGGTGGGCAGCGTCCCGCCCTCTTCAAGGTGGAACCGGACGAGGTGGAAGGCGCGCTGCCATTCCACGGGCCAGGGCGGGCACCAGGACGGGTCGATCTCTTCCAGCTGCTCACGCCGCCATTCCGGCATGGCCCACACCGACGACTCCACCGGCAGCCCCTCGGTACGCCGATGCTCGATCTCCTGCGCTTTTCGGGCGGCTGCCCTCGCGTTCTTCAGCCAGATGCCCACCTTCGCGCCCTTGTAGGTGGCGTCCAGCGGGGCCAGGAGGTGTCCGTGTTCGGCAGCCCACCCGTGCGCGGAACTCAGCCCCTCCTCCCAGGCGATGTCGAAGTGCGACCAGATCATGCCGAGCTTCTCCAGCTGCGCGACGCGGTCCTCGTTCATGTCTCCGCGAGCGTAGAAGCGCCGGTTGTCGGCGATCCAGTGCCCGAGGGGGAAGTTGGCCAGTGAGGCCGGCCATTCCGTGGTTTTCGGGTCCTGGTCGTCGACGGTGGGCACGCGGTAGGTGAACGGGACGCGGAGGTCGCCGTGTTCGCGGGTGTAGATGACGGCGGCCTCGATGCCGCGTCGCCAGTGCTCGTGCTCGGGGTTGAGGACGCGCAGGCTGATGAACGCGGCCAGCTGCGCCGGGTCGCGGTGCGTGCTGAACCTCAGGAGGGCCTTGGCAGGGGCACTGGCATCCCCGGAGCTTTCGTCGCTCCCGCCCGCGCTCTCCCCGCTGCTGTCCTTGGCGACTGGCTTGTAGCGGCTCGGGGCCTGTTGCTCCGCCAAGTGCTCCACGACCCGGGCGTCGTGGGCCCTGAGGGCCTCCAGGAGCTTGGCGAGTCCGCCGTACGCGCGGGACGTGAGCATATTGTCGGCCGTCTCGCCGGGCCCGAGGAGGACCGGGACGACCAGGCTGGCCATTTTGCCCTCGCCGGGCTGCATCCGCAGCGCGCGGCCGACGGCCTGGACGAGGTCTGGCATCGAGCCGCGTACGTCCGCCCAGTACACGGAGTCGCAGTTCTTGGTGTCGACGCCTTCGCCCAGGACCTTCACCGAGCCCAGGTAGCTCTTCTCCACGACGCTGCCGTCCGTGGCGATCCCGGAGGCGAACTCATCCAGCACGCGCCGGCGGTGGAGCGGCTTGTGGTCGCCGCACAACCAGTCCGCCCAGATCGTCTCGGGGTACAGCTCAGGGTTGGCGGCATGCAGCTGTGCGGCGACCTGGGGAAGGCCGGCTGCGAACGCTTCGGCCTCCTTCACCATGTGGTGGAAGGCCAGCGTACGGTGGAAGCCCTCCTCAGCGGACGCCTTCACCAGGGCGGTCTGCAGAGCGGCGAGCCGGGCCCCGCGGACCTCGTCCGATCGACCTTCGGCGCCCAGGAGTTGCGCGGCCTGGAGCGCGGTGTCGGTGACGTCGACGCATACGACTTGATAGGGGGCACAGATGCCCCGGTCGATGGCCTCTGAGAGGGTCAGGGTGAACGCCCGGCTGCCGAAGGGCCCGTCCGGGGTGTCGTCCATGCTCGCGACCAGCTCGCCGGGTGTGCCGGGCTCGTCCTCATCTCCGAGCTGCCAGAGCCGGGGTGTGGCCGTCATGTAGAGGCGGCGCTGGGAGGGAATCTTCTGATTGTCGTGGACGACTGCCCATGGCTTCCCGATCCGGCCCGAAACTCGGTGGGCTTCGTCCACGACGATCAGGTCCCAGGCCGCAAGACCCGCAGCGTGCGCCCGCTCCAACGTGCCGAGCCCCAGGCTGGCGTATGTGGCGAAGACGGTGATCTTGTCCAGGCCCCTTGTCCACTCCACGAGTTCGTCCAGGTCCGTGGTGTTGGGGAAGCCCGCTTCCTCGCCCCGCAGTGAGGACACCCCGATCATCGGCCCCCCGCGGCCGGCATCGTGCCACGCGGACTCGGTCTGGGCGAGCAGGTCCAGCGAGGGAACGAGGACCAGTACCCGGCCCGCACGGAGTTCCTCCGCGCTGCGGGCTGCCACGAGTGTCTTCCCGGACCCGGTCGCCATGATCACTTGTGTGCGCAGGCCCCGCTCGGGCATAAGTGATCTTGCAGGGAATTCCAGCGCGCTCCGCACCCTGTCGACCGCTTCACGCTGATGGGGCCGCAACTCTCTGGCCGTCACTTCCGCTCCCACCACTTTCTGGGACTCACACTCACGAGAGACACCTCAAATAGCCTGAGGAATAAGGTCAGTTACGAGTTTCAGGCAGCGCATCCTGTCGGGCGGAGCGTGCACCGGAGGCGAGATGATGGGTACGGCGAACAGGCCTCTGTTCCTCAGATGGCGCCTACCCTTCAGTCCAGAGTCTATCTCATGCACATTTTGAATCATCGCTTCTTGCCCGGCCCCGGCACGACACGGTTTCGAACCACGCCCCGGGGGCAACCGGCCTGTCATGGAAACCAACGAAGGCACCGAAGAAGCGATTGCGACCCAGGGGGACGAGCACCATGTCGTCCTCAGTGCCGACACCAACGGCGACGGAAAGCCCGATGTCTGGATGACGGACACGACCGGCGACGGCAAGGCGGACCTCTACCAGTTCGACACAACCGGTGACGGGGAGATCGACGTGACGGTGGTGGAAGGAGCCGAGGAGCCCGGCACCGACCGGCTCGTAGTTGAGGGAGACGGTGGCCACCCTCAACAGGTGTGAGCTCTCGTACGACCGCGGCCGGGGTTCACGAACCACCGCACCCCCTTTGCTGTCGGCCAGCCTTTGGCAGCTGGAGCGGGGACTGCGGTTCGGTCGGAGGCGGATCCTTGTCGGCGACGTGGTCCGGAGGCCAGCAGCGGCCGAAGGGCGGCTCGTGAACTGCTTCCGGGCGGAGAGGCAGTCGGCAATGACGTTGTCGTTGAAAAGGGTGGGAGCGGGGGCGATGGAAGCGGCTAGGTGGTCGGCGGATCGTGAACGCTTGGCGCAGTGGGTCCCCGAGGGTGAGCGTATGACGGCCGGCTGTGCGGTGACATACGGGCGCATGCTGTGGGGCTTGGCGCCGCGGCGGGCTTCACTCCTGCTGACTGACCGCCGGGTGCGAGTGCTACGTCACCGAGGTAATGATCTCCGCTACGGGATACGTGGCATCTGGTTCGAGATGATGCGTGGCGAGGCCGAAGCGGTGTGCGTGAATCCACAGGTGCGGGTGGAGCTCGACCAGGGGCAGGAAATCGAACTACGCCGGCATGACGTCGGATCAGAGCGCTTGTTGATTAGCCAGTGGGACGCGGTACATGCCGAAGCCCTGTACGGGGCGTTTCCTTCCCGGGAGCCGGACCCGCAGTAATGCGATTACGGCACCAGTGTCAGGCGGGGGAGCGCAGCGGACCCGCCCGGGAGCGCGCAGCGCTCTCAACTCCGTTACCAGTCCACAGAGTTCAGAGCCGCGCCCGGCGGATC
>NZ_JBIAHA010000035.1:0-93684 GCF_042870175.1 Streptomyces sp. NPDC006643
GTGCCGGGCGGGCATGTGCGGCTGCGGTTCGCCGATCCCGGCACGTTCGAGACCGCGGTACGGGTCCTGTCCCGCACGCTGGACGACCTTCCCCAAGACGGTGAGGCGCTGACCGTGCAGGTCCCCAGCGACGGGCGGGTGCGGTCCCTGCGCGCGCTGCTCGATCTCCTGGACTCGCACGCGGTCGAGGCGGAGGAACTGTCCGTCCACACCCCGGATCTCGACGACGTGTTCCTGGCCCTGACCGGCCGGCCCAAACCCACCCCCACCACCCCCACCACCGCCACCGCCACCACTGTTGATCCGCTGACCGAGAAGGCCGTGACCCGATGAGTTCCCTGTCTTACACCCTGGCCGACTCGGCGACGATGCTGCGGCGCAATCTTCGGCACATGCTGCGCTATCCCTCGATGACGGTGCTGCTCGCGGGGATGCCGGTGGTGTTCCTGCTGCTGTTCGTCTACGTCTTCGGCGGCACCCTCGGCGCCGGCATCGGGACCGCCGGTGCCGGCTCGGGAGGCCGGAGCGAGTACATCGTCTACGTGATGCCCGGGATCCTGCTCATGACCGTCGCGGCCGTCGCCCAGGGCACCGCGATCTCCGTCGCGATGGACATGACCGAGGGCATCATCGCCCGCTTCCGCACCATGTCCATCTCCCGAGGTGCCATCCTCACCGGACATGTCGTCGGCAGCCTGATACAGACCATGATCACACTCACGATCGTCATCGCCGTGGCTCTGCTTGTCGGATTCAGGACCGACGCGACGCCGGTGGAGTGGCTGGCCGCGGCCGGGGTGATCGTGATGATCGCGTTCGCCGTGATCTGGCTGTCGGTCGCGCTCGGTCTGGTCAGCAAGACCGTCGAGAGCGCGAGTAATCTGCCGATGCCGCTGACGCTGCTGCCGTTCCTCGGCAGCGGGTTCGTCCCCACCGACTCCATGCCCGCCGGACTGCGCTGGTTCGCCGAGTACCAGCCCTTCACCCCCGTCATGGAAACCCTCCGCGGACTCCTCACCGGAACCGAGATCGGCAACAGCGCCCTCCAGACCGCCGCCTGGAGCACCGCCATCGCCCTCCTCTCCTACCTCTGGGCCAAGAAGCTCTACAACCGCGACCCGGCACACAAGTAGGACGACCACGGATCCGGTCCGGGCCACAGCTCCGCTACGGCTGCGCTACGGGTCCACCGCGGCTTCCCGGCCCCAACCGCCAAGCCGGTACAGTGCGAAGATCGTATTAACCCGGATAAATAGGGGACATCATGGCGCTGTTCGGTAACGCACACACCATCAACCCGGCCACCGCCCAGCAGGACTACGCGCGGCTGCTCGGGCAGGGCGAGCAGGTGCATGCCGCCTATCAGTTGATCCGCGACAGCATCCTCTTCACCGACCGGCGGCTGATCCTGATCGACAAGCAGGGGATAACCGGCAAGAAGACCGAGTACCACTCCATTCCGTACCGGAGCATCACGCACTTCGCCGTGGAGACGGCCGGCACCTTCGATCTCGACGCCGAGCTGAAGATCTGGCTCTCCGGTGCCTCGGTGCCGATCCAGAAGACCTTCACCAAGGGCGTCGACATCTACGAGGTGCAGGCCATCCTCACGCAGTTCGCCGCGCGGTAGCCGGCGCGTTCCCAACCGGCGCGCTCTCACGATGTGGGCGGTGGCTCCTTCGGGGTGATCAGCAGCGTCACCGTGCGGTTGCGCGGGGCGTTCGCGTCCGTCGCCGGGAAGGGGCCCCGCCGCTGGTCCGCGCTCACCAGCCGGAAGTCCGTCAGCCGCAGGTCGCTGTCCTGAGCGAGATACTGGGCAGCGACCCGGGCGCGGTTCAGCGCGACCACGGAACCGCCGCTCGGCGCACCGCCGGGCACGGCGACGGAGTGGCCGACCACGGTGGTGTCCACCCGCGTACCCGCCTCGGACTCCAGATCGGCCAGTCGGCGGCCGATCTCCGTCAGTGCCTCCGCGCCGTCCGCGCCGATCACGGAGTCGTACGGGAACACCCCCGTACGGAAGACCAGTTGGACGTCCTCGGCATGGCGCCTGATCTCCACTCCCGGCATGGCCAGCCGCTTCGCGACCTCGTCGAGCGTGCTGTCACGCCGCTCGGCGTCGGCCGTGCGGCCCCCCTCGATCGCCGCCAGGCGCGCCTTGAGTTCGTCCGCGCGGCGCTCCTCCGCCCTCAGCCGCTCCGATCCGGTGTCCGCCCCGGCCACCGACCGGGAGTCCCGGCCGCCGTCACCGCCGTCACCGTCGTCGGCGTTCGCGAAGAACCAGCCGACACCGCCGATCAGCCCGGCTCCCACCAGCGCGGCAGCGATCACCGCGACCCGGCCGGTGTGGACGACCGGGCGGGCGTGCCGACGGCCCGAGGCGATCTTCGCGAGCGTACGGCGGCCGGCCGCCGCGTCGGGGTCGTCGGGGTCGAGCGTCTCCACCCGGGACCAGCACGCGTCCGCCTCGGGCAGTTCGCCGCGCTGGGCGTGCACCTTGGCCCGGAGGTTGAGAGCGGCGACCACCGTCGCCCCCGCCGAGGAGCTCTTCTCCAGGCTGACCCGACCCGAGTCGAGCTCACCCGGTTCACCCAGCTCACCCAGCTCGTCCAGCAGCCGCGCCGCCAGATCGAGGTCACCCGCCCGCGCCGCCGAGTGAGCCCGGTTCACGGCCAGTTGCAGGTTGAGCGCCCGCGCGTCCACAGACGCCTTCAGCTCGCTCATGCCCTGCCCAGCCAGACGACCTTGTCCTGCTCGTCCTTCGGCAGCAGCCGGTACAGCCGCTGGTTCACCGCGTCCAGGCCCTGCCGGTCGTTCGCCGCGATGGCGCGCTGCCCCTCCTGAATGAGCGGTCCCGCCTGCCCGGACGAGCGGAGCATCTCCTGGAGCGTGTAGAAGAGCTTGACCGACCAGTCGGGGCTCCGCCGCTCAAGCTCGAACAGCAGCGTCCCCGTCCGGTCGATGAGCCCCCGTACGGCGACCGAGTCCTGTGCGTTGATCGCCTCGTCCGCCCGGCTCCGGATCGCGGCGAGTTCCTGCCGGTCGGCCGTGTCCCCGTGCTGGCGCACGAGTTCGTCGGCCTCGGCGAGCGAGGCCCGCAGATCCCGTACGAGTCCGGGCAGCCCCACCGCGTCCGCGATGTCGTCCAACTCGGCCTGGAGATCGCGCAGTCGCTCCTCCGCCGTGGCCGCCGCGCCGTTGTCCACGGCCGCCGCCTCCACCTGGTCGCGGGCGGTGCTCACGGACCGCTCCTCGTCCAGCTTGGCCAGCCGCCGCTCGGCGTCGGCCGACCCCGCGTCCGCCACATAGCCGCGCAGCGCCGCCAGCCGTCCCTCCGCCTCGTCCAGGTCGTCCCGCAGCGCCTCGGGGGCCTTGGTCCGGATGTTGTCCAGGTCGATCTCGGCCTCGAACTGCGCCTGTACGAGCGGCACATCGGCGATCACCGTGACCATGCTGGAGCGGTCGACCTCGACCGTCACCTCGACCTCACTGCCCGCCGGCAGGTCGATCCGGATGTCACGCGGCCGGATCTCCAGCATTCCCACCGTACGGTTGCGGTCGGCCCGGCTGCGTTCGCCGTGGATGACCGGGATCCGGATCGTCGCGTCGGCGTCGGAGCGGTGCAGGGCCGCCGACGTACGGAACACCTCCCGCACCGATGTCGGCAGGGTGGCCCCCTTGCGCAGCATCGGCGCGAAGACCTGCTCGGCGAGCTGGATGCCGAGCGAGTTCGCGAGCCGTACGCCGCCGAACTCCAGGTCCCGGTGGGTGATCGTGAGGGTGTTGGAGGTGAGGTCGCAGCGCGCGCCCGACGGGTCGGTCAGCTCGACGAAGAACTGCGACGTGGTGTGCGGGTCGACGGCCACGTCCGTGACGAAGACTCCTTCCGCGTTCACCGAGATGGCGGCGGAGCGGAACGGCGGCTGGCCCTGCGGGTTGTTCAACGTGACCGTGTAGCCGGTCCAGTTCGCCGGCTCGCCGCGCAGCCGACCGCCGACCGTGGGCTGGAGGGTGGTGACACTGGGCTCGTACGACAGCTCGACGGCGAACTGCCCGGCCGGGACCGGCGCCGACTTCGACTGCGGGATCCGGACCGTACTGGCGAAGATCGCCGCACCGCGGGCGACGACCGTCGTCGGGTCGAGGCTGACGTCGAGTTCGATGCCGAGGCCGTGGCGCGGATCGGCCAGCCGTTCGCGCAGGCCGGGCGAGAGCGTGACGCCGCCGACGAGCAGCAGCCGGTCGATGTCGTCCGGGCCGAGGGCCGCCTCGGCGAGCGCGTCCCGGCACAGATTGATCGCCCGGACGTAGAACGGCTCGGCCACCGCGTCGAGTTCACCCCGGGTCAGCGTGTGCTCGAAGGTGACAGGGTTGCCGTCGGCGTCGTTCAGGTCGACCATCAGCTCGACCTGGTCGCGCCGCGAGAGATGGATCTTCGCGTCCTCGGCCGCGCGCTTCAGCTTCGCGAAGTTCCCGCGCCACTTGGGGTTGTCCCGGCGCAGATCCGTCAGCCCGAGCTGCGAGACGGCCGCGGGCACCAGCAGCCGCTCGATCAGCGCCCAGTCGATCAGCTTGCCGCCGAGGTACGGGTCGCCCGCGTGGTTGAGCACCCGCAGGTCGCCGTCGCGCTTGCTGACGAGCGCGGCGTCGAAGGTGCCGCCGCCGAAGTCGAACACCATCCAGTACGCGCGGTCGGTGGCGTCCTGGAAGCCGTACGCGAACGCCGCCGCCGTCGGCTCCTGCACCAGCGGGCAGGCGGCGGTGAATCCGGCGAGCTTCGCGGCCTCGATGGTGGCCTTGTTCTGATTCAGCGCGAAGGCCGCCGGGACGGTGATCACCGCCGACTCGGGCGGAGCACCGCAGTGGTGTGTGGCGTCCGCGCGCAGCGACTTGAGCACTTCGGCCGAGAGCTGCGGCGGGGTGAGGGAGGTCTTGGCGGCCTCGAAGACCTTCCGTGAATCCGCCAGGCCCATCTCCAGCTTGAACTCGGCGGTGGCGTTGGCCGGGTCCTTCTCCACCCAGTCGCGCGCCGCGCGCCCGACGTGGACCCGGCCCTCCTTGGGCATCCAGACCGCGGAGGGGGTGATGTCCCAGCCGTCGTTGTTCTTGATGACGGACACACCGCCGCCCTCGACGACGGCGATGGCGCTGTTGGTCGTACCCAGGTCGATACCGAAGTCGACGGTGTCACGCATGATCGGTCCTCTCGTGGTCCGAGGTGGACGGTGCTTCTGAGACAGGGGCGGGGGCGGGGGCAGGGGCAGGGGCAGGGGCCGGAACGGGGGCCAGGGCCGGAACAGAGTCCTCGGGCTCAGGCGGCCCGGACGACGCAGGCGACACCGGCGGCTCAGACGGCTTGGGCGACTCGGGCGGCTTGGGCGGACACCCCACGATCACCTGGCCCATCTGAATACGCCGGCCGTGCAGATAGATCGTCGGCCGGATGGTCTCCCTTACGGTGTCGGCCGTCAGCGACGCGTCGTCCTCGAAGGCCAGCGCCTCCAGCGAACGCCCGGCGTGGAAGGCGTCACCCTCGTGTTCCTGTACGAGGAGACCGGCGTCGTCCAGCGCCTCGCGGCACGACCGCAGATAACGGCCGGTCTGCCGGGAGCGCGTCGACGCCTCCTCACCCTGGCGGGTGAGCCTGCGCTGGGCACGCCACAGATTGGTCGCGGCATCGGCCAGCGCCTTCTCGTCCAACGGGCTTTCCTCTGAAGCCTGTTGGGCAGCATCCGGCTCCGGCTCCGGAGCCGCGACCGACGTCACCGACGCCGCAGAAGCCGCAGAAGCCGCCGCAGACGAGGCCACCGACGCGAGCAGCCGCTCCAGCTCCTCGCGCGACGGTTCGTCCCACGGCAGCGGCGCGATCCGGAACGCGCGGTGATGTCGCCGCTGTTGGAGGTCCGCCCGCAGCCGGGCGAGTCGCCCGCTCACATCATCACCCCCCGGCGCCACAGCGTGAGCTTGGACAGATGCAGGTCGCGCAGGTACGGCGACAAGTTGACGGCCTCCTCCATGAGGTCGGCTGCGCGGTCGAGTTCCCCCGGCGAGCGGGCCAGTGCGAGTGCTTCTTCGGCAAGCCGCCGCGCGCGTTGCGTCGGCGGTCTGTTGACCGCGGATGTGGTAGCGGAGCCGGTGGACGTTCCAGCACGGTTGGACGCGCCGCCGGGACCGGTGGAGGGCCCCGGACCGGAACCAGGACCGGCACCGGAACCAGCACCAGGACCAGGAGGACCCGCGGCGGCCATGGCCTCCGCGCGTTCGCGCAGCGCGTCCCCGAGGATCTGGGCCGTGGCCGGACGATTCTGCGGGTCGAGTTCGAGCATGGCGAGCACGATGCGGTCCAGCTCGCCGTCCACCTCGTCGTTGTAGCTGCTCGGCGGCAGCAGCGACCGGTTGAAGCGGCCGAAGGAGAACGACGAGAACTCCTCCCCGCCCTGATGGAACGGAAAGCGGTTCGTCAGCAGCAGATACGCGATCACCCCGACCGACCACACGTCGCTGGCGCACGAATAGCCCTGGTTACGCATCACTTCGGGGGCCATGAAGGCGTACGTCCCCTGGGCACTGGCCAGATGCGTGAACGGGTCGGCCCGCTTCGCCAGCCCGAAGTCGCTCACCCGCACCCGCATGCCCGTACCGTCGTAGCCCACAAGCACGTTGGCCATGGTCACGTCCCGGTGCACGATGGGCGGGTCCTGGTCGTGTGCGACGGCGAGACCGCTCGCGATCTGGGTCACCACCTCGGCGACCAGGTCGCGGGGCACCATCGACTTGTGCGCGGCGGCCAGCCGTTCGAGGCTGCCGCCCGCGACGTACTCCATCGTGAAGAAGCCCCGCACCCCCTCCGGGGTGCGCACGGTGTTCGCGTCGAAGACCCGCACGATGTTGGGGTGCCCGAGGGTCGACAGCAACCGGGCCTCGTCCAGCATCCGTACGGTCTCCTCCTTCGAGGCGACCCGTTTGAACAGCTTCATCGCCTGCCAGCCGAGGTACTCGTGGCGCACGCGGTGGACCTCGGCGAACGCCCCCTCCCCCAGCGAGCGGTCGATCACGAGGGTGTCGCTGACCCGGTCACCACTCACGAGCAGTGTCATCGCCGTCCCGCCCCCTCTTCCCCTCGCCCGCGCTCCCGCCCGACCGGCCCGCGCCCCCGCCCGACGCACCCGACGCACCCGATCCGCCCGATCCGCCCGAGAGGACGTTGAGCCGGTACCCGATCCCCGTCACCGTCTCCAGGATCTTCGGATTCGACGGATCCGTCTCGACGCAGCGTCGTACGGCCCGTACGACGCCCGCGATGTCCGCCCTGCTGTACGAGCGGTGCGGCGCCCACTCCTCGTGCGCGCCCCACAACGCCGTGATCAGTTCGGCGTGTTCACAGGCGACGGCCGCGCCGCTCGTGCTGCGCCCCGCCATGTAACGGAGCAACTGGTGCCCCTGCGGGCGCAGTCCGGTGATCAGGGTCTCCTCACCGTCCACGTTGCGGTACGCGCGGGCGGCGACCCAGTCGTAGCGCAGACACGGTCCGGTGTGGCGTACGTCGGACGGCGAACCGAACGGCGCCGGACGGGTGGTGTGCGGGTCCAGGAAGGTCAACTCCCAGTACACCGGCTCCCCTTCGGGGTCCATGTCACCCAGGATCAGCACGGTGTCGCCGTGCTGTATGCGCTTGCGCGCCTGGAGACGTTCGATGCTGTCGCCGTGTCTCAGCAGCGTCCCGTTGACGCTCGCGTTGTCCGTCACCGACCACATGCCGTCGGCGAAGTCGAGCGTGCAGTGCAGCCGGCCGACCCAGCGCTGCGGGTCGGGGCCGAGACCCACGTCGGGTGCCCGCTCGGGCACGGCGCGCCCGACGGTGACCGATACGCCCCCCAGTTCGACCACACTCTGCGCACCGTCCGGTGAACTGACCCGCAGAGCAGCCCCCTTGACCCCCACCACCCGTTTCTCCTCCATGGTCATCATCGGCAGCCGTCCGTCCGACGGCCGCCGCCTGTCCGGGGCCCGTCGGTCCGGCGGTCCCCCGTCCGCCCGTCCCCCGTCCGCCCGTCCCCCGTCCGTCCGTCTCCCGTCCGGCCATCCCCCGTCCGGCGATCCCCCGTCCAAAGGCCCACCGCCTGGGGGCCGTGTCATCTGAACCCGCCGGTGAAGGTGTTGTCGCCCCGGTGGGACAGGGCGCACACCGCGTAGATCGGGCGGTCCGGACTCGTCCACCAGTCCCGCGCGGGATAGGTGACGTGCAGACTCAGCTCGGCGGACAGCAGCCCTTCGGCCCGATCCTCACACGCCGCCCGCGCCTTCGCGTAGACGGCTTTGTCGCCCGGCCACTTGGCGGGGTCGGCGAGTGCGTCGCCCTCCGCGTACAGCACGGGATAGCCGATTATCTCGGCCCAATGGGGCTCGCCGCAGGGCACGATGGGCAGATTCGCCGTCGTGGTGGTCAGGTCGACCTTGCTCTCCACGCACGATCCCACCGGCGCGTTGACGGCGATCTCCGCGGCGAACGTGGGCATCGGTACGGATGTCGGTACGGCCGGGGCCTCCATGTTCACCCGGTCCGCCGCCGTCATGTTCTGGTTGTCGCGGCGGTGCGCCACACAGGTCGTGTACTCGTCGAGCATCGGCCCCGACGGGGCCCAGGCGTCCTCGGCCGGGGTCGAGTACTTGACCGTCACTCGTGTGTCGTCCGGACGGAACTCGGCGAGCGCGCGCTCGCACCGGAACCGCGAGAGCGCCACCGCCTGTTCGGCACCGGGGTACTTCGCCGTCAGATACCTGGACTGCACGTCCACCAGCGGCACATACGCCACCACCTCGCCCCAGTGCGGATCGTCGCACGAGACGACGGGCACCTCGCGCTCGCCGAGCTGCCAGTCGGACTCCTGCTCTATGCAGCTGCCGATCGGGCTGTTGTCCGTGATCTCCGCGGCCGACACGACGGCGACGCCGCTCGCCGGCGGTGCGCCCGAGCCGGAGTCGGAGCCTCCGTCGTCATCGAGGAATCCCACGATGATTCCCGCCAGGAAGAGTCCCAGCATGAGGAGCAGGGCCCAGGCCACCGCCCGTTTCCCGCCACCGACGTGTCGCGGCGTGTATGTGCCGGGCCGGACCCGGAGATCGGCCAGCATCCGGTCGATCTCCTCGGACCCCGGCCCACCGGCCTGGGCGAGCTGGCTCTTGACCCTCAGCAGGAGCGTTCTGGCCAGATGGACCCGCCCGGCGGCGACCAGTTGGTCCACCTGCGTCTTGATCTGCGTGAACGTGGCCATCATCTCGCTCAGCCCGTCACGGTTCGTCCTGATCGTCTGCTGGGTGGCGGGGTCCGTCGCCAGTTCGGCCGCCGTACGGAACCACTTCGACGCGTTCAGGTTCGCCGCCGGGCCGAGCGCGTCGGCGGCGGCGGTGGCGCAGTTGTTGAGCAGGACGGCGACGTCGTTGCGGGCGCTCGCGGTACGGCGGTGCCTGGCGTACGGGACCAGGGCCTCCAGCCGGGCCAGTGCGGGCAGGGCGTGGTCGTACGCCTCGGCCGCGGCGCCGTCCCAGTTCCCCCCCTCCAACTGGGACGACGCCCGTTTGGCGGTCGCGCGAAGCGACTCGTAGTGAGGTGCGGCGGCCTCTTCCAGCTGGTCGTCCACGTGATTGGGCGGTACGAGGGGCCAGTCGCGCGCCCGGAGGGCGAGCCGGGCCCGGTCGGCGGGCGTCGACGCCGCCGCGGCCAGTTCGACGAGCGGTTTGACGAGAGTGGTCGGCAGCGTGTCCCGGAGCGTGTCGATCACGGACTCGTCCAGCTGCCGGTCGTCGAGTACGGAGATACGGTGCCGTACGTGGTCCCAGAACACGGCGCGGCGGAGCACCTGCCCCCACAACCGGGCCGCGTTGGACCAGAGTTGGGTGACCTCTTCGAGTTGTCGCCGGTCGGCGGAGAGGGCGGTGCTCTCGACCTCCAGGTCGAGGGCGGCGCTGTGCGCGCGTACCGCCGCGTCGTGGTCGTGGTGCAGCGTCTTCGGGCAGGGGCACGGGCGGGGGGAGGCGCCGCCGGTGGCCGGCGCGTCCGTGTCCACGTCCCAGAGCCAGAACAGTTCGTCGACGAGCCGGCGGCGCGGATCGCCGAGGATACGGTCGAAGGCACCGCGGATGTCGTCCAGCCGGACGGGGAGCGAGTGCCCGAGATCGACGTCGGCGCCGAGTTCGAGAGCGGGGGTGATGCGCTGCTGCCGCTGCCGCACGGTCCGCCGGTCGGCGGATGTGGGCAGGCCGGTGATACGGAACGAGTTCCGCCGGTACATCTGCGGACCTGCCGCCTCCAGCAGGCCCGCTGTCGTCTCGTCGATCACAGCACGCTCCGAATCGACCACATCGAGGGTGGGTGTCCCTCTGGAAAGTATGGCGACCTCGGGTGCCGTGCTCCATGGCAACCGCATGGAATTCACATGGGCAACGCCCCCTCCGCCGCGCCCAGTTGATCATGCGACAGGGGCGAGGACGGAGAGGGCGGGAAGGGTGGTGGAGGAGGTGGAGATGATGCGGATGTTACGACGCGGAGGGTGCTCGTCCCACCCGTCTCACTCGTCCTGCTCGTCCCGCTCCTCCTGCTCGTCTCACTCGTCTCACTCCTCCTGCTCGTCTCACTCGTCGTGCACGTGCGTGGACGACGTGTCCTCCGGTGGCACCGTACGGCCGCCGTCGCGCCCGGAGGCGATCACCGCGACGAGGACTCCGATGATCGCCACGGCCGCCACCCGGCCCGTCAGCCGCAGACTCCAGCCGGCCTTCGACCCGCGGTGCGCGCTCGGCGACGCGAGGCGCTCCGAGCGGCGGGCGGGGCGCAGGAGGCGGAGCAGGAAGAGTGCGGCGATGGGGAGTTGGAGGAGCCAGACGGTGTTGCGGAAGGCTCCGTCGTACCAGACGTTCGTGCCGTACAGCAGGGTGTGCCAGACGCTCAGCACATAGACGACGAGTACGAAGCGGTGCAGGATCCGCCAGGTCTTCGGGCCGATGCGGTGGCGTACGTAGAAGAGCAGGCCGAGCGGGATCGCGAGATAGAGGGCGGCCTGGCCGATCGGCATGGCCCAGACGCCGGTGCCGGAGTTGTAGCCGCCGGGGATGAACGTCTCCAGTACGGCGGCGCCCACCCGCGACGGCCAGGAGTCGGTGTCCTGGTAGATCAACTCGGCGGCGAACAGCAGCGCGTGGGCGACGATGAGCGCGATCGTGTTGAGGCTGGTGGTGCGGTGCAGACGCTCCAGCCGGGGCCCGGAGAGCGGCAGGCGCGCGGGGCGCGGGCCGGAGAGCAGCAGACCGAGGATGACGGTGCCCCACGCCCAGAGGAGCGCCGACCAGCCGAACGCCTGGCTGAGGTAGTACATCCAGAACTCGCCCGTGTCCGCCATGAAGGGCATGACGGTGAGGGTGGAGGACGCCTCCGACTTGATCCGTACATAGAGGATGACGAAGACGGCGGCCGTCACGACCAGGGCGACCGTGCCGTCGAGCCAGCTCGCCCGCAGGTCCGAGCGGAGGGTGACGCGCGGAGTGGACGGCGCGGAGGGCGCGGACGGAGTGGACGGAGTGGACGGCGCGGACGGCGTACTGGTGCCAGGGGTCACGGTCGGCGCCGGGGCCGGGGCCGGGGCCGGGGCCGGGGGCGCGGCCTTCTCTTCGTCGGGCGTCACGGGCTCTGGGGGCGGATTCATCGGGCGGTCTCCGGTTCCGTCATCTTCCGTCGTACGGATTGGTGCGCGGTCGTACTGTTGGAGGTGTCGGTGGCCGGGGCCGAGAAGTTCCCGGGCCTGTCGCATGTGCGTGTGTGAGCTGGATCACACCAACTCCATGTCACCGCATAGCGCGTGAACATCCGATGTATACCCATCAGGTGGCCTTTCCCGACCGCCCTGTCACGCTGGCACCATGGCGACCATGGGCGCCGGACCCGCACTCCGCCTCGTACGCACCGCGGTCTTCGCCGCCGTGTGTGTGCTGGTGTCCGGACTCGGCCACGCCCTGTCGTCCGGTGGCGCGCTGCCGCCGCGCGTGCTCGCTCTCGCCTTCCTGCCGATGTGCGGCGCCGGCTGGCTGCTGTCCCGACGGGAACGCGGCGGCGCCGTGATCGTCGCCGCGAGCGCCGCCGGACAGCTGCTGCTGCACGCCGTGTTCAGCGCCCTGCATCCGCGCCCGGCCGCTGGCCACACGGCGCACGGAGCCCATGGCCACGAGGTCGGGGAGTTGGCGCACGAGGGTCTGCCGGCCCTTCTGCTCGACAGCTCCGGCATCGTGTCCGGCGTCTTCTCCGGCGTCTTCTCCGGCTTCACCTCCGACCTCACGTCCGGCATGGCCGGTGCCCACCTCATGGCCGGCCTCGTGTGCGGCTGGTGGCTGTGGCGCGGCGACCGCGCGTTCGGTCAACTCCTCACGACTCTCGGGCTGTTCGCGTTCGAACGGCTCCGCTTCGCCCACGCCCTGCTGAGCGGCGGCTGGGCGACGTACCTCCCGGTGTTCGCACCCCCCGTCGCGTACCGGCCGATCCGGCCCCCGGCCCAACTCCCGCCCCCGCACGTCGTGTCGCGGCGCGGGCCGCCACTCCTTCCGTCCTGAGCACTTCTCCGCTCCACGCACACCACCGCTCTGACTCCACGGGCCACGCGGCCCGGACGCGAAGGACTTTCCGTGATACCTGCTGCCCGGCACACACCTGTGCCCACACGCATACCCCCCATGCACATACCCCCCACCCGCATACATCCGACGTCCAGACCGGCCAACCACCGCGCACGCGCCGACGACTCGGAGATCACCGCGTGGGCCCTGGCCGCCGGTCTCGGTGACCGGCGGGCGGCCGAACTCTTCGTCCGGGCCACGTACGACGACGTACGCCGCTTCGTCGCGCACCTCAGCGCCGACGTGCGCGGCGCCGACGACCTCACCCAGGAGACCTATCTGCGGGCGCTGGCGAGCCTCGCGCGGTTTGCCGGGCGTTCCTGCGCGCGGGTGTGGCTGCTGGCTATCGCGCGCCGTGTGGTCGTCGACCGGTACCGGCGTGCGGCCGTACGGCCCCGGATCGCCGACACGGCGGACTGGGTGACGGCCGCGGACCGGGCCCAGCCACGGCATCTGCCGGGCTTCGAGGAGTCGGTGGCGCTCTCGGACGCGCTGGCCGCGATGGATCCGGGGCGCCGCCAGGCGTTCGTGCTGACCCGGCTGCTCGGGCTGTCGTACGCGGAGGCCGCCGACGCACTGGGCTGCCCGGTCGGGACGATCCGGTCGCGGGTCGCCCGCGCCCGGCGGGATCTCGCGGCGGTGTGGCAGCCGGAGAGCGAGGCCGGGGCCGGGGCCGCGGGTGCGGGCGCGGGCGCGGGCCAAGAGCGGGGCGCGGTGCCGGTCATGGCCGTGTGAGGCGCTCATCTCAGCGCGGGCGGCGGGCCGTCACCGGCTCGCCGCTCGCGCGGCGTCGCGCGGCCCGGCCCGCGTACACCACCAGCAGCGCGGGCAGCAGCAGCGCCTGCGCGCTGACCACCAGCCAGAACACCGGTACCGCAGAAGCCCGTTCGGCCACCCCGTACAGCTGACCGCCGACCACCGCCGCCGCGAACGCGCCGAGTCCGGCCGCCAGCCGCTGTCTGCCGAAGACCGTCGCGGAGGGGGCGGCGGACCGGGCGAGAGCTTCCAGGTCGTTCTTCAGGAACAGGACGATCTCTCCGAGGCAGAGCAGCACCGCGCCGACCGCGATTCCCGCCCGGCCGCCGAGCGCGAGTACGGCCGTACCGGCGGCCATCGCGCCGAAGCCGAGCCGGAGCGCGGCGGCGTACGGGAGCGCGGCGAGGCGGCGCGCGAAGAGCGGCTGAGCGACGACGAGGAGGATCGCGTAACCCATGAGGACGGTGCCGTAGAAGGCGGTGGAGGTGCGGGGGACGGCGTAGAGGGCGAGGTAGTGCTGGAAGAACATGAAGACGTAGACGGCGAGGACGGTGAAGGCGAAGGGTGGGAGACGGCCTCCGGCCGCCGCGCCGCTCTCGGCCGCCGCGTCCGCTCCTTTGACTGCCGCCTCCGCGCCCTCCGCATCCCCCTCCGCGCCCTCGTCCGCCACCGACGGCAGCAGTGCGTGCCCCGCCCCCACCAGCGCGAACAGGACCGCCACCCCCGTGAACAGCCCGGCGGGCGACGTCAGTACGAAGGGTGCCGCGGCCGGCGGTCCGAGCGCGATGCCCGCGTTGAAGGCCGAACCGCTCGCCGCCAGCAGCCCCGGCCGCCGCTCCCGCCCGCAACCCGCCACCAGATAGGCCTTGTTGGCGGGCAGGTACAGCGCCGCGCCGCACGACACCAGGAACAGCGCGGTCACCGCGACGACCGGCCGGGTCAGCCCCGGTACGAAGGCGGCGAAGCCCGCCGTCCGTACGGCGAACGCCACCAGCATCGTGGCCCGCAGCCCGATCCGGGCCGCCAGCGCCGCCCCGACGACACCGCCGGAGAACTGCACCAGGGAGGCGACGGCCAGTACGGCGCCCACCACGCCGAGACCGAGCCCGAAGCGGTCGTGGAGGAGTACGGACATGTAGGGGAGTACGGCGAAGCTGCCGAGGGTGATGAGGAAGGAGCCGCCGAGGAGGAAGAGTTGCGGCCCGGTCAACGCGCCCAAGGAGCGGGACGAGTTGGCTGAGCCGACACCCCGCCCCCTCGCCTCGCCTTCCCTCACCTCACCTTCCCTCACCTCGCCTTCCCTCACCTCGCCTTCCCTCACCTCGCCTTCCCTCACTTCGCCCTCCCCCACCTCACCTCTCCTCGGCCGGCTTCATCACCGGCCGTACCGTCGTCGCCGCGCTCCACGCCCGGTGCTGCGCCAGCTCCGCCGTCGGCGCCTCCGCGAGCACCATGCCCGTGCATCCGCGCTGGTCCCCCACGTGCCGCACGGCGTCGCCGGGCGCCCGTACCGGGTACCAACTCACGTCCCCCGGAAAGGCGTTCAGCCCCTCCAGCCCGGCCCACCCCTCCAGTACGCCCGGCTCGTCCGCGTACACGAGGACGAACGCGACGGCCGGTCCGGTCGGCAGCAGCGGCGCGTCCAGCAGGCGCGGGCGGCGGCCGAGGGTGACGTCCACCAGCGCCTCGTACACGTTGACGTCGAGCGTGCGGCACATGGCCTCGGCGACCAGGGCGCCGCCGATCCTGCGGTTGATCTCCACCAGTTCCGGTCCGCGCCGGGTGAGGACGAACTCGACGTGCGCGAAACCCTGATCGTGTCCGGCAGCCGCGAGGACCGCGCCCACCCACCGCTCGATCGAGGTGAGTTCGTCGGCGGGCAGGGCCACCGGGAAGGCGGCGGCCTCCTCACGTACGGCGGGACGGCGTGACGTCTGCCGGCTCAGCACGCCGAGCAGCCGTGTGTGTCCCTGCCAGCTCAGGGTCTCGGCGCTGTAGAGCGGCCCGGCGAGGAAGGGTTCGGCGAAGAGCCGCCCGTTCAGCCCGCCCGGCGCGCGCCCGCGCTCCGCCGCCTCCGCCAGCGCAGCGCCCAGCGCCTCCTCGTCGTGCACGATCCACACGTCACGCGACGACGTCCCGGCCGACACCTTGAGCACGGCGGGCAGCCCGACACCCTCGCGCACCAACTCCGCGCTGCGCGGGTGCGGTTCGACCACCAGCGACGTCCCGGCGCTCAGCCCCGCCCGGTGCAGCGTCTGCCGTACGCGCGCCTTGTCACGAAGATTTTTTACGGCCTCCGGATCCGGACCCGGCAATCCGAGTTCCTGTGCGAGGTCGGCCGCGGGCGCGCTCCAGGTGTCCGTCGTGTTGATCAGCCCGGCGAGGTCGGTCACGCTCGCGAGTGCGCGGCGTACGGCGGCCGGGTCGAAGGTGTCGACGTCGATGACGTCGATCCCGCTCTCCGTCGCCAGCTCGTGCCGGTACACGCTCCGGTCGCCGGTCAGCAGCACGAACCGGTGCCCGGCGGCGTCGGCCGCCCGCGCCGTGCGGCCGAGGCCGAAGGAGAGGGCTTCCAGGGCGGCGATGGTCATCGGCCCGCCTCGCTGTCGGGTGAGCGCAGCTCGGGCGCGACGACCGCGTTCGGCGGCGCGGGCCGGCCCGCCCACTCCATCACGGCCCAGGGCGGGCGGAGTTCGGCGAGTTCGTCGATCCGCTCCGGCTTCAGCTCGCTCGGGTCGGACGCCTCCGTGTGCCGGGCGAACACCCGCTCCGCGTAACGGTGTCCGGTGTCGGCGCCGAGGACGAGATGCGTGCGGTGCGGATCGCGCGCCGCCTCCCAGGCGGCGACGAGATGCGCGGCCCCGGTGGACAGTCCCGCGAACACCGCGTGCCGGCGCAGCAGCGCGACGGCGCCGGCCATGGCGTGCCGGAAGTCGAGCCAGTGGACGGTGTCGTACAGTTCGTGCCGCACATTCCCGAAGGGGATGGAGCTGCCGATGCCCGCGATGATCGCGTCCGGATCGCTGAAGCCCTCGCTGCCGAACGTCACGCTGCCGAAGGGCTGTATGCCCACCAGCCGTACCGTGCGGCCCTCCGCCCGGACGTCGGCGCGCAGCGCGCGGGTGAGTCCGCCGGTGGAGGCGCCGGTGCCGACGGTGCCGACCACGGTCAGGTCCTCGCCGGGCAGCGCGGCGGCGGCGAGGGCGGCCAGCTCGCGGTAGCCGGCGTGGTGCACGCCGTCGTGGTACTGCCGCATCCAGTGGAAGTCCGGTCGGGCGTCGAGGAGTTGACTTACGTGCCGTACGCGCCGCTCCTGGTCGAGGCGCAGACTCTGCGACGGCGGCATCTGGTCGACGGTCGCGCCGAGGACCTCCAACTGGGCGCGCATCGTGGCGTCCACGGTGGTGGAGGCGACGATGTGGCAGCGCAGCCCGTAGCGGTGGCAGGCCATGGCGAGCGCGAGGGCGTAGATGCCGCTGGAGCTGTCCACGAGGGTCTGTCCGGGCACGACCCGGCCGCGTGCCAGCAGTTCGCGTACGGCGCCGAGCGCCGCGTACACCTTCATGGTCTCGAAGCGGGCCAGCACCACGTTCTCGGAGAGCCGGAGGAAGGCCGGGGCTTTCATGGCGTCGGTGATGTGGTCGTGCACCGGGACCGACAGTCGGGGGGTGGCGGGGCTGAGCTGGGGCATGGCGTACGGGTCCTCCGGGGGCTGTGGAGCGTGGCGTACGGGAACGGGGTGGGGGCGCGGGGAGGTGGGCCGCGTCCCCTGACGCCGGACGGCGGGGTCACTTCTTCACACCCCGGACGATCAGCCGGCGCGAACTCTGGTCGTAGGGGCCGCCGTCGAAGTCCCCGAAGCACTCGACGTCCACGAAGCCGGCCGCCACGAACAGGTCGTGCAGTTCGGCCGCGCTGTAGAGGAACGACCTGATGGACGCGGTGCGGGCGCTCTCGCCGCGTACGAGCGTCCAGTCGGTCCGGAGCCTGCGCCAGCTGTCCAGGACGGTGTCGCGCTGCACGACGTACGAACCGTCCGGCAGATCCACAGCCTGTGGACGGCCGATCCAGCCCGCGAGCACCTCCTTGCCCATGACGTCGACCAGCAGCCGGCCGCCGGGGGCGAGGCTCTGCCACGCGTTGCGCAGCACCTGGGCGTTGTCGTCGGCGTCCTCGAAGTAGCCGAAGGAGGTGAAGACGTTGAGGATCACGTCGTAGGCACCGGGGGCGGTGTACGTGAGCATGTCCTCGCGTACGAGCGTGACGTCCGTCCCACGGCAGGCGGTTTCGGCGCGCTCCAGCATGGCCGGGCTCAGGTCGACGCCGGTCACGCGGTAGCCGCGGGCGGCGAGGGGGACGAGGAAGAGGCCGGGGCCGCAGCAGAGGTCGAGGACGCGGGAGCCGGGCGGGAAGTCGAGGAGCGGGGCCGTCCGGACCAGTTCGGCGACGGTCTCGGCGCGGGTCCCGGAGAACATCGCCGGGGCGAAGTCGACCCAGAGGCTGTCGTCGTCGTACCAGTCGTCGCCCGCCACGTCGCCCGCGCCGTGGTTCGCTCCGTGGTTCGCTCCGTCGCCCGCTCCGTGGTTCGCTCCGTCGCCCGCTCCGTGGTTCACTCCGTCGCTCGTCAATTCGGCCTCCAGGTCCGGCGGTTGGTGCGCGTCCTCCTGAGTTGTCGCGGCGTGTCGGGCCCGAGTTCCCGGCGCGTGCGAAATCACGGAGGGTGGCGAGAGATCGCCATGACGGGCGGGGCGGGAACCGAGCAGCCGGCGCCCGCCGTTCCCACTTCGACAAACCATCCAGAACGGACAGGAGGCCCGCGCATGATCGACCTGATCCCAGGGGGGAACGTGTCGTTGCCCGGCGGCACGTTCGCGGTCCGGGTGCCGGGGCCCTTCGACCTGTCCGTGCTGATCACCGGCGAGGACGGAAAGGTCTCCGGCGACGGCGACTTCGTCTTCTACAACCAGCCGTCGGCACCCGGCGCGAGTCTGCGCGCCGACACGGTCACGGTGAACGTGGGGCGGCTGCGGGCCGGGGCGAGCCGCGTCACGGTGGTGGTGAGCGCCGCCGACCCGGCGGTGCCGCTCGGGCGGCTGCCCGCGCCCACGATGTCGGTGACGGGGAGCGGGGGTGGGGGCCTCGCCCGGTTCACACCACCGCGCCCGACGCAGGAGAGCGTGCTGCTCCTCGCGGAGATCTACCGCAGGGGCGGCGGCTGGAAGCTGCGGGCCCTGGGCCAGGGTTACGCGGACGGGCTGGCCGGGGTCGCGCGGGACTTCGGCATCGAGGTGCTGGAGGACAGCCCGGCCGAGAGCCCCGAAGGCGGTGACGGCGGCGGTTTCACTGCCCTCGTCAACGCCGAACGCTCCCGCTCCGGCGCTCCCCCGGTCACCGCCGACGCCCGCCTCGCGTCGGCAGCACGGGCGCACTGCGCCGCCATGGCCGCCGCCGGCCGGCTCGACGCCACCCCCGGTCCGGGCCGCTCGGGCGTCTCCCTCCACCAGCGGGTCACGGCTCAGGGATACGCCTATCTGACCGTCGCCGAACAGCTGGTCTCCGGTCCTCGCACGGACGCCGACTTCCTGGCGTACTGCCTCGCCGACACCCGCATGGGTCGTACGGTGCGCGACCCCGCCCTCGCGGAGGTGGGCCTCGCGCACGCCCCGGCAGCCGACGGCGACATCTTCTGGACGGCGGTGTGGGCCCGCCCGCTGACCCCGCACGGCCTGGCGGCCGTCGCGTCCGACGTCGTCGCGCTCACGAACGCGGAGCGTACGGCCGCCGGACTGCGCCCCCTGGCCGGCGACCCCCGGCTGACGCTGGCGGCCCAGGCGCACAGCGACGACATGGTCGCGCGGGGCTTCTACTCCCACACGAGCCCCGACGGCCGGCAGCCGTGGGACCGGGCAGCTGCCGCGGGCTGCGCGCACCGGGGTATCGGCGAGAACATCGCGTGCGGTCAGCGGTCCGCCGCCGAGGTGGTCCGGGGCTGGATGGACAGCCCCGGACACCGCGCCAACATCCTCAAGCCGGATTTCACCCACATAGGCATCGGCCTGCGCGGCGGCGGCGAGATGGCCATGTACTGGACCCAGCTCTTCGGTCTGGCCGGATGAACCGGACCGGGCCGTCTCCGGGTGACCGCGGGCCCGGCTCAACTCGCGCAGTACACGTCCCGCTCGGGCCGCTCGCCCGTCTTCAGGAACGTGCTGACCTTGCTGTTGCCGCAGGCGTTGCCGTTGCCCAGATACATGCCGTGCCCGCCCTGGTCGACGGTGACGAGCCGGGCCCGGTCGCCCAGGGCCTCGCGCATCTTCAGACCGCCGAAGTAGGGGGTGGACGGGTCCCGCAGGCTCTGGATCATCAGGACGTTGGACGGCCCCCGGTCCGTGATGCGGGTCGGCTTCTCCGTCGAGCCGTTCTTCCAGAAGGCGCAGGGCCCGACGTTCTGCGGCATGCCGGCGGTGAGCGGATAGCGGGCGCGGTCCTTCTGCGTGGCCCGCGCGTATCCGCCGACGGAGGTCGGCCAGCGCACGTCGTTGCACACGACCGCGATCGTGACCGTCGCGTCCTCGTCACGCAGCGGCTGGGCGATGTCGGGGGTGAGAACCGGCGTGGCGGCCGGGTCCCGGGCGTCCTTGAGGAGCCGGGCGAGCTGGGGGAAGGCGCCGTCGCTGTAGAGGCCGTTGAGGAACGCCTGCCGCAGCATGTTGCCGGTCAGCGGGTTGCCCTCGGTGGTCGACTCCTTGGGCGTCCGGTCCAGTCGCGCCGCGAGGGTGAGATACAACTCCCGCACGTCCTCGGCCTGTTCGCCCAGCCGGAGCCCCTCGCCCTCCGTGTCCCGCGCCGGGTCGGCCGCCCATGCCGCGAAGTCGGGGAAGCGGTCCTCGACGGCCTGCGACGTGTTGGCCATCCAGCCCCGCTCGACACGCGTCGAGTCCGGGTCGGCGCTGCTGTCGAGCACCCAGCGGTCCGTACGGTCCGGGTACTTCTGCGCGTACACGGCCCCGATGTACGTCCCGTACGAACTCCCCCACGCCGACAGCTTCTCCTCCCCCAGCGCCTGCCGGAACCGCTCGATGTCCCGCACCTCGTTGGCCGAGGTGAGGCTCCGCAGGACCGCGCCCCCGTTCTCGTCGCACGCCTCGGCGGTACGGCGCGAGCGGGCCACGTTCTCGCCGATCTGCCCGTCGGCGCCGGGCCAGGACCGCAGGTTCGCCAGATAGCGGTCGTCCGCGTCGAGCCCGCAGTTCGCGGTCGTACTCCCACCGACCCCGCGCGGGTCGAAGCTCACGATGTCGTACGCCCCGTCCATCTCTCCCTGTAGCGCCTTCCCCTTCCGTGCCAGCGCCTGCACCCCGGACCCGCCGGGCCCCCGGGAATCATCAGCAGCGTCCCGCGCCGGGCCGCCGCGTCCTCGCTCCGCACCCTCGACACGGCAAGCGTCAACTGCCGCCCACCGGGCTCCCGGTAGTCCAGCGGCACCTCCAACTCGGCACACTCCTGCCCCTCGGGCCCCCCGGCCTGGGCGCAGGGTTTCCACGTCAGGCCCGGCCCCGCATCGGCCCGCGCGGCGCCCGTGCCCCCGACGGTCAACGAGCCCGCGACGGCGGCGGCGGAGAGTGCGAGGAGGAGAGTTCTCTGGCTGAGATTCCGGTAAGTCGTCATGCAACAAGGGTTGTTGAGGGGGCGTAGGTTTCCCATGCGGCAGGCAGGCATCCATGAGGTGGGGGTATCCCCCGAGGCCGCACTCAGGAATCGAGGGGACACACCGCTCCGATGCCCGACCACTCGGACGCCGCGCGTGCGGCGGAGGATGAAGGCTGCCTCCGCCGGGTCATGGCCGTACCCCTGGTGATCCTCCACGCCCTCGCGACCGCCTGCTGTTACTCCGCGCTGACCATCCGCCCGTCGGGCACCTGGGACGACGACGCCTACGGCGCGATCACGCTGTCGTGCTTTCTCACCATCGCTCTCAGCGCCGTGGCGCTGCTCATCACGGTCGTCCCTCCCTCGGTGCGCCGGGCCATGGGACGCCGCTGGCTCGTCCCACCGCTGGCCCTCGCCGCGATCGCCTCGGTCCAGTGGGCAGCCGGCGGCTGACAACGCCCGTGCGAGCGAGTCCCGGCGCGGTCGTCACCAGTCGCGCTCGGCGACCAGCTCCTCCAGATCCGCGTCCGCGAAGCCGTAGGCGTCCGCGATGAACCCGAAGTCCCCGGCTATCTCGTCACGCGCCACGGTCTCGATCTCACTCCCCGCCGCCCAGAACTCCTCCTGGAGCTGGTTGAACTCCTCCGTCGCCACCGCCGTCAGCGCGTAGAGGGCCACCAGATCGACCGGCCGCTCGGTCTCGATGCGCTCGCACAGCCGGAGCAGAATCTCCCGCCCCTTGTCGAGGAGCCGGTCCGGGAAGTACTCGTCCGGATACAACGCCCGCAGAAACACGCGCCCCGCCACCTGCTGATTCGTGATCGACACGGTGATCCCCATCCCCTTCGAAGAGCCGACGCGCCGATCCTGCACCACGGGTCTGACAACGCGCTCCCCCCTGGAAATCGACCAGTTGGGCGAAGAGGTCGCGGAGACATCCCCGGAGCGATATCGTCGCGACTTCAACCAATTGCCGCATCTGGGGCGCCTGCGGGCGTACCGGGGAGGAACCAGACTTCGATGAGCCGCCGTTCTCACGGACTGATAGGTACTTGGGCGGAGATCCAACAGCAGCAGAGACGCCAGGAAGAAGCACAACGGCGTTCGTGGGCGCAGGCGCAGCGGGAGCAGGAGCGTCAACAGCGGGCCGCAGAGCGGGCGGCGTCGCGCAATCGGCGCGAGCAGCAGGCCGCCTACCGGCAGCGGCGGGAGGCCGACGCTCGGGAGCGGACCGAGGAACTCGACCGTCGTGTGCGGGGGTTGGAGAACCTGCTGGCCACGGGGTGCGCCGCGCCGGGGTTCACGCCCGACTCGCTCGCCCGGCCCGAGCAGGTTGAGCCGTTCGCCCCGGGGCAGCTCGCCGTACCCGTACCGATGCCGGACCCGAACGCCTACCCGCCCCAGACGGGCGGCGGATGGGGATTCGGGGCGAACCGACAGGCACAGGAGCAGGCCCGTGCGCGGTTCGAGTACGACTGGCGGGCGGCACAGGAGGCGGAGGTCAGGCGACGGCAGCAACTCGACGCGTACCAGCGGCAGTACCAGCAGTGGGCCGAGGAGCAGCTGGCGGCGATACGCGCCCACAACGCGGGCATCGCGGAGCTGGTCGCCACCCTCCACCGGGGCGAACCCGGCGCCGTCGTGGACTACTTCACCGCCGCGCTGTACGCCTCGCAGAGCTGGCCGGAGGACGTGCCGCGGCAGGTCTCCGCCTCGTTCGACACCGCCGCTCGACAGCTGATCCTGGACTGGGAGTTACCCGGTCTGTCGATCGTGCCCGACGCGGCACTCGTGCGATACATGCCGGGGGCCGACAGGGACAAGGAAGTACGCCGTCCCGCCGCCGAACGCCGCGCGCTCTACCGCGACGTACTGGCCCAGTGCGTGCTGCTCGCCCTGCACGAACTGTTCGTCGCCGATCGGTTCGGCGTGCTGGACTCAGTTGTCCTGAACGGTTTCGTGGACGACACCGACCCCGCGACCGGGCATCGGGCGCAGAAGTTCCTCGCCACGGTGATGGTGTCGCGCGCGTCGTTCGAGCAGGTGAATCTGGCCCAGGTGAGCGCCCCCGACTGTCTGGTGGACGGCCTGCGGGGCCAGCTCTCCGACCGGCCGGACCGGGGAACAGCCGTACGGCCGGGCCGCCGGCCCGGCGAGGCCGGCCGCAATGTCGTCACACACGGCGGCGGCGAGGAGCCGGACCTCTACGAGATGGATCCCCTGGAGTTCGAGGAGCTGGTCGCGGAGCTGTTCCGGGCGATGGGCATGCAGGCCGTCACGACGAAACGCTCGGGCGACGGAGGCGTGGACGTCGACGCGCTGGATCCCGAGCCGATCCGCGGCGGCAAAATCATCGTGCAGGTGAAGCGGTACCGCAGCACCGTCCCGCCGAGCGCGGTGCGCGATCTGTACGGCACGGTGCAGGACGCGGGCGCGAACAAGGGTGTGCTGATCACGACTTCGGCCTTCGGTCCCGGATCGCACGCCTTCGCCGCGGCGAAGCCCCTGACGCTCATCTCGGGCTCGGAGCTGGTCGACCTCCTGCATCGGCACGGTCTGAGCGGACGCCTCGGCGGACCCACTCCGCACTCGCCGCGACCGGAGCCCGTGTCCGACATGGATACGGATACGGACGCCGAGACCGATCCGGATCCCGAACCCGCGCTCGACGATGCGAGTGTGCTCGGTCTGGCCTGGTCCGGCAGTGTGGCCCTGGACGTGTGCGCTCTTGTCTGCCGGGGCGGCCGGGTGCTCGCCGAGGACCAGTTCGTCTTCTTCAACAATCCCCGGACTCCCGACGGCAGCGTGCAGATGATGCCGGGCTTCGGTGAGGACAAGGCCGCCGTCTGGGTACGCTTCGAGGAACTTCCCCAGGATGCGGACCGGCTGGTGCTCGTCGCCGCCGTCGACCCGGAGGTCAACCCCGACGCAGACCTCTCCGGTCTCACCAACGCCCGCATCCGGCTGTCCGAGCCGTCGGGAACGGGCATCGACGAGCTGCCCGTGTCGGACGGCCGCGCCGGCGAGACCGCGCTCGTGCTGGGCTCGTTCCGCAAACGGGCGGGCGGGGACTGGGACTTCGTCCCCGGCGGGAAGGGGTACCCGGGCGGGCTCGTCGCTCTGGTGGAGGAGTACGGCATAGACGTCGCGTAGCGGCCCTGGGCTGGACCGGAGGGGCACAGTGGGAACGGCGAACCGCCCCGCCCGGGCCGGTCAGGGGGAACAGCAGTCGGCCGGCGGGCTCGTGGTGTCGAGGCGGCAGAAGCACGACGCGTTGATCGGGACGTCCGCGAGCGCGGTCGCGAGGGTGAGTTGGTGGGACACGATCTGTGCCTCGCCCGTCTTGCCGAGCCGTACCAGGCACTCGTGGAATCCGTGCAGCGCCCACACGTTGCCGGGGTGCCGGGACGGTCGTGGGAGTGTGCTGTCGAGGCCGAGGTCCGCCCGGTACACGGCTTCGGCCTCCGTGACCCTGCCCTGTTCGAGCAGCAGGGCCCCGTAGGCGTGGCGGGTCGGCTGCATCCATCCCCAGGGCTCGTCGAAGGGGAGGCTGTCGTCGAGCGCGATCGACCGTTCCAGCGAGGCGAAGGCCTGGTCGTACTCGCCCTTGCGGTAGTGGAGTTCGCCGTCGAGCATCGCGGACGCGACAGCGAGGATGTCCCGGCAGGTGTTGTTGAAGAGCATGCGGGTCTCGGGCACCCGCTCGACGGCGCGGTGGAAAGCGTCGCGCTCGGCCTCGGCCTCGGCGATCCGTCCGGTCGCCGAGTACGCCACCCCCCGGGCGTACCGGATCATCGCGGTGGTGACGCAGTACAGAGCGGCTTCCGCCGGCCGCGGCAGGGCGAGGATGTCGTCCCACCGTCCGAAACGGATGAGCACGTGCACCCGCATGGCCAGGAAACCTTCGAGCCAGTCCGCCATGGGCGGGCTCTCCACACGCAGCAACTCCTCGGGGACGGAAGCTTCGAGCTGTGCGGCGGTTTCCAGAGCGGTCCGGGACTGTCCCAGGAACATCGCCCCATAGATCTTGAAGTGGTAGTTGTGCGAGCGGTAGAGCGTGTAGAAGTTCATCGCGCCCGCTCGCCGCCGGTATCGCTCGTCGGCCCTGATGGCTTCGCTGTTGGCCGATACGACGCGCCGGTAGTCACCGCACAGCACGTCCAGATGCGACGGCATGTGGTGCAGGTGCCCCGCGTCGGGCATGGATCCGCGCAGCCGGTCGGCGATCACCAGGGCCTTCTCCGGTGTCGGGGACATCTCCATCAGATGGATGTACAGGTGCTGCGCGCCGGGGTGTTCGGCCCCGGCGTCGCTCAGCAGTGCCCGGTCGAGCACCGCCTTCGCCTCGGCCGTGCGGGCGCCGGCGGCGGGCTCGCCCGTGCGCAGGTCCCAGAGGCGCCAGGGGGTGAGGTTCATCAGCGCGTCGGCGTACAGCGTGGCGATGTCGGGATCGTCGGGCGCGAGTTCGTAGACGCCACGCATGGCTTCGGCGTAGGGCGGGTTCCAGACCGAGCAGTCCGCCGCGGCCTCCGCTCGCGGATAGCGGGCGCGGAGCGCTTCGACGAGGGCGCGCTCGACGGGTGTCGCGCCGGCGGCGCACGCGCGGGCGCGCTCGACGGCGGCATGGGTCCCGCTGACGGTCCGCTCCAGGTCGAGCGGGTCGAACGAGTCCCACGGCTTGTTGTAGTTCGGGCCCAGCGCGTACGCGACGCCCCAGTGCGCCATGGCGCAGCCGGGATCGGCGGTCGCCGCTTGTTCGTAGCAGCTGACGGCCTCTTCGTGGTTGAACGCGTAGGTCCACGCCAGCCCGCGGTCGAACCAGCGTTGCGCCTCGGCCGATTGCGTCGAGACGGGCCGCGTGAGTGTCCCGAGGTCGAAGTACTCCATGAACATCTCCTTCGAAGGATGGTGCCGCTCGACCGACGCGCGTCGCGATCTTACGGTCCGGTGACATGCCGTGGCGGGTGCGTTCCGCTCCGTGATCGCGGGCCTAGCGTGGGTGTCATGCGTGTACTTGTCACCGGCGGAGCCGGGTTCATCGGGTCGGAGATCGCGGGCGCCCTCGTCTCGCGCGGCCACGAAGTGGTCGTGTACGACGCGTTGCTGCCCTCCGCGCACGGCGGGGCGCCGCCCCGGCCGATGCGCGACGGGGAGCGGCTGGCGGTCGGGGACGTGCGGGACCGGGAGGCGGTGGAGGCCGCGCTCGTCGGGGTCGACGCCGTCTGTCATCAGGCGGCGATGGTCGGGCTCGGGAAGGACTTCGCCGACGCGCCCGCGTATGTGGGGTGCAACGACCTCGGCACGGCCGTGCTGCTCGCCGCGATGGCCGGCGCGGGTGTGCGGTCGCTGGTGCTCGCCGGGTCGATGGTCGTGTACGGGGAGGGGCGTTACGACTGCCCGCGCCACGGTGTCGTCCGGCCGGGACCGCGTGCCGCCGCCGATCTGGAGGCGGGCCGGTTCGAGCCCCACTGCCCGCTCTGCGGGGCCGAGTTGACGCCCGGACTGGTGGGCGAGGACGCGCCCACCGATCCCCGCAACGTGTACGCGGCGACGAAGCTCACGCAGGAACACCTGGCCTCCTCGTGGGCGCGCGCCACGGGTGGACGCGCCGTGTCGCTGCGGTACCACAACGTCTACGGGCCGGGGATGCCCCGCGACACCCCTTACGCGGGTGTCGCCTCCTTCTTCCGGTCCGCGCTGGCGCGCGGCGAGGCGCCCCGGGTGTACGAGGACGGCGGCCAGCGGCGGGACTTCGTGCACGTACGGGACGTGGCCGCCGCCAATGTGGCCGCGCTCGACGAGGTCTGCGCGACGCGGACCCCCGGCTTCGCCGCGTACAACACCGGCAGCGGTGAGCCGCACACCATCGGTGAGATGGCCGCCGCGCTGGCGGCGGCGCACGGCGGGCCCGCGCCCGTGGTGACCGGTGAGTACCGCCTCGGCGACGTACGCCATGTCACCGCCGACTCGCGGGCGTTGCGCGACGAGCTGGGCTGGAAGCCGGAGGTGGGGTTCGCGGCGGGGATGGCCCGGTTCGCGACGGCGCCGCTACGGGAGCCGGGTGACGTAGTCGCTCAGGCGCGCCTGTAGCTCCGGATACGGCGTCCCCTCGGGGACGCCGCCGCCGCCCCGTACCGCCTCGGCGACGGCGACCGCCGCGTGGAGCGCGGCGCGGTACGGCAGGGAGCCGGTGCTCACGCGGCGTACGCCCAGCTCCGCCAGCCCGGCCGGCGAAAGGGCGGGGATCGCGAGGACGTTGAGGGGTACGGGGACGGCGGCGGCCAGTTCGCGCAGCAGGGCCGGGTCGGTGGCGCCGGGGACGAACACGCCGTCCGCGCCCGCCTCGACGTAACGGGCCGCGCGCTCCAGCGTCGTGGTGACGGTGGCGTCCTGGCCGAGCCAGTACGTGTCGACGCGCGCGTTGACGAACACCTCGGGGCAGCGCCGCTTCACCGCCGCGACCTTCGCGGCGTGCGCGGCGGGGTCGATCAGCGTCTCGGCGGTGCTGTCCTCGATGTTGACACCGGCGATGCCGCCGCCGGCCGCCGTGAGCGCGGAGACGTACGCGGCGACCTCGTCCGGGTCGTCGGAGTAACCGTCCTCGATGTCCACGCTGACATGCACCGGCAGCGGCGCCAGCGCACGGGCCAGGGCGAGATTCGCGTCCCGCGTGGCCCGGCCGCCGTCCGGCCGCCCGAGCCCGGAGGCCACCCCGAAGCTGGTCGTGCCGACGGCCTCGAAGCCCGCGTCGACGAAGGCGAGGGCCGAGGGGACGTCCCAGGCGTTGGGGAGGACCAGGGGGCCCGGCCGGTGATGCAGTTCGCGGAAGCCGCTGGGTGAAGGGGAGCGAGTCATGTCCGTACCGTACGGAGCGCCGCCCCTGGTCGGCGGCAATGACTTCTGCGAGCCTGGACCGATGCGGGAGTGTTGGTTCTGCGGTGCTCCGGTGGACGCCGGTCAGGTCCACCGCGTCGAGCTGGAGGGCGGGGGCGGCGGTGGCCCCCGGACGGTGCGGATTCCCGCCTGCGCGGGCTGCCGGAGCGGCTACCGGGCCCACAACGAAGAGGGCACATCCGTCGCGTTCGTCTGCTGCTTCGTCGCGCTGTTGGCGGGCCCGGCGGCGATCGTGTGCGCCGTCGGACTGCGCTCGCTCGTTCTCGGTGCGGTGGGTCTGCTGCTGGCCGGGGTGTTCGTGGTCTCCCTGAGGTCCATGATCCGGCACGACCGGCGGAACACCCCCGCGCCGACCCGGAAGCAGGGGGGCTGGGCGAACCGGATCCACAAGCACGCGGAGATCGCCGCGCTCGTCGAGGAGGGCTGGTGGGTGAAGGGGTACCGGCCCCGCCACGGCGGCGCGTCGGGCGGTCCCTGACGGGGTCCCCGACGGGCCCCTGACGACGGCCCCGTACACGGCACCGTACGACGGCCGCGTACGACGGTCGCGTCAGGCCGCCGGCACCGGGAGCGTCACCTCGAAGCAGCAGCCGCCGCTGACGTTACGGACCGCCGCGCGGCCCTCGTGGGCCTCCACGATGCCCCGCACGATCGCGAGCCCGAGGCCCGCACCGGCCGGGGGCGTACGGGCGTCGGAGCCGCGCCAGCCCGTGTCGAACACCCGCGGCAGGTCCTCCTCCGGGATCCCGCCGCAGCCGTCCGTCACGGACAGCACGACCCCGTCCGCCGCGTGCCGGGCGGTGACGGCGACCGTGCCGTCGGCGGGGGTGCGGCGGATGGCGTTCACCAGGAGATTGCCGAGGACGCGGCTCATCTCCTTGCTGTCGACCTCCACCGGTACGGCGTCGATACGGTCCCCCACGAGCCGTACGCCCAGCTCACGCGCGAGTGGGTCGGCGCCGGCCAACGCGTCGCCGACCAGGTCGTAGACGGAGATACGGGTGGGGGTCAGGGTGAGTGACCCGGCGTGGATCCGGGAGAGTTCGAAGAGGTCGCCGACCATGCCGTTCATGCGCTCGACCTCGGTACGTATCTGGCGCAGATAGCGGCGGGAGTCGACGGCCATGCCGTCCTCCAGCGCCTCCGACATGGCGCGCAGCCCGGCGAGGGGCGTCCGCAGATCGTGCGAGATCCACGCGACCAGCTCGCGCCGCGAGGCCTCCAGCGCGCGCTCGCGCTCCCGTGAACTGTCCAGCTTGGCGCTGGTCGCCGCCAACTCGCGGGTCAGAGCGGCGAGTTCGGCGGTGGCGGGCTCGACGGGCGCGGCGAAGACACCGCCGTCGCCGAACGACCGGGCGGCCAGGGTCAGATCCCGGCTGCGGGCGACCATCCACCGCCCGAGGAGGACGGCGGTGAGGAGGGAGACGACGGCGGCCATCGCGACGACGGTCGTGACGACGCTGAGATCGTGCGGCGACAGGAACATGGCCCAGGCGACGGCGAGCGTCCCGGCGAGCATGGCGGTCACGGCGACGGCGGCGACGACGGTCACGGACACGACGAGCGACCGGTGCCGGAAGACCCTCAGCGCGAGCGCCCCGAGCAGCCCGGCGACGCCGGCCCCGAGAAACGCGATGAGTGCGATGAGCAACATGTCGGTCATGGGCGGCCGGGTCCTTGGCGGAGGGCGGGGGCGGCGCCGTCGGCGTCCCGGGACTCGTCCGGCGTCGCGGCCTGCGTCACCGCCTGCGTCGCGGAATGCTCCGCGGGCTCCGGCGACGTCAAGCGGTATCCCACTCCCCACACCGTCTGGATCAGTGTCGGGTGGGCCGGGTCGGGTTCGATTTTGGTGCGCAGGCGGCGGACGTGGACCGTGACCGTCGACAGGTCGCCGAAGTCCCAGCCCCAGACCTCGCTCATCAGCTCCTCGCGCGTGAACGCCCGCCCGGGGTGCCGCAGGAAGAACGCCAGCAGGTCGAACTCGCGTAGCGTGAGCGGCAGTTCGGTGCCCTCGCGGGTCGCGCGGCGGGCCGCGGGGTCCAGGGTGAGCGTGGGGGTGCGCAGTACGCTCGCCGTCGGTGGCGGCAGCGGCAGCCGGGCGCGGCGCAGGACCGACTCCACCCGCAGTACCAACTCCCGTGGGCTGAACGGCTTGGTGACGTAGTCGTCCGCGCCCGTCTCCAGGCCCAGCACGCGGTCCTCCTCGTCCCCCCGCGCCGTCAGCATGATCACCGGTACGGGGCCGCCCTGTTCACGCATCCGGCGGCAGATCTCGAAGCCGTCCATGCCGGGCAGCATCAGATCCAGGACGACCAGGTCCGGGCGGCGCCGGGTGAAGTGGGCGAGCGCGGACGGGCCGTCGGCCGCGCGGACGACATCGTGGCCGGCCCGGTCGAGGTAACCGGCGACGACCTCGGCCACGGTCGGATCGTCGTCCACGACCAGCACATGAGCGGGGGGCACCGGCGACCCGGGGGGATTGTTGTGCATACGTCCACCCTCGCACCCCGCCGCCCGCGACCGTCCCGGCAGGCGCCCGCAGCCGTCGGACGTCCGTGTTTCGTAAGGTCCAGAAGTCCGGAATGCGGCTTAAGGGTCCGTAGGGTGAACGCCGTGACCCACTTCGCTGACCTCTCCGCCGACGTCGTCCTGCCCTGCCTCGACGAGGCAGCCGCACTGCCCTGGGTGCTGGAACACATCCCCGTCGGCTGGCGCGCGATCGTCGTCGACAACGGCTCCTCGGACGGTTCGGCGGACGTCGCCCGCGCGCTCGGCGCGACCGTCGTGCACGAACCCCGGCGCGGATTCGGCGCCGCCTGCCACGCGGGCCTCCTGGCGGCCGAGGCCGAGTACGTCTGCTTCTGCGACTGCGACGGTTCGCTCGACCCCGGGCTCCTCCCCGACTTCGTACGCCAAGTCGCCCTCGGCCGCACCGACTTGATGCTCGGCCGGCGCCGCCCGCAGGGCCGCGGCGCCTGGCCGACGCACGCCCGCGCCGGGAATCTCGCCCTGTCCCGGATGCTGCGCCGCCGTACCGGCGTACGGCTCCATGACCTCGGCCCGCTGCGCGCCGCCCGCCGCGCGGACCTGCTGGCGCTCGGCCTCACCGACCGGCGCAGCGGCTACCCGCTGGAGATGGTCGTGCGCGCGTCCGACGCGGGTCTGACGGTCACCGAGACCGATGTGCCGTACCTGCCGCGTACGGGGAAGTCCAAGGTCACCGGCACCTGGCTGGGCACCTGGCACGCCGTGCGCGACATGCGCGCCGTGCTGCGCCGGCCGGCGGTGACACCCGTACGGGTGGAGGCCGCCAAGTGACCACGCTCCCCACCCTCCTCGTCATCGCCAAGGAACCGCTCCCCGGCCGCGTCAAGACCCGCCTCACCCCGCCCTACAGCCCCACCGAGGCCGCACTCATCGCCGAGGCGGCGCTCGCCGACACCCTGCGGACCGTCCTCGCCGTCCCCGCCCGCCGCCGCGTCCTCGTCCTGGAAGGCCGCCCGGGGCCCTGGCTGCCGCCCGGCATCGAGGTGGTGCCGCAGTGCGCGGGCGGGCTGGACGAGCGGCTCGCCGCCGCCTTCGCCGGGTGTACGGGGCCGACGCTCCTCGTCGGCATGGACACCCCGCAGCTCACCCCCGAACTCCTCGACCCCGTCGGACTCGGCGACCACGACGCCTGGTTCGGGCCCGCCGACGACGGCGGCTTCTGGGCGCTCGGTCTCGCCGCGCCCGAGTCCGCGCCGCCGGATCTCATCCGCGGGGTGCCCATGTCCGTACCCGAGACCGGCGCCGTACAGCGCCGCCGTCTCGTCGACGCCGGGCTCACCGTGCGCGATCTGCCCCGGCTCCGCGACGTGGACTCGGCGGCCGACGCCGCGCATGTCGCGGCGCTCGCCCCGCACGGGCGGTTCGCCGCCACCCTGCGCCGGCTCACCCCGGTGGGCGCCCGATGACGACGGAGACCACCGAGACCACGGAGAGCACGGACATCGCGACCGCCACCACCTGGAGCGGCGACCCGTACGCCGACGCCCTGCGCGCCGGGCGCGGCCCGCTCTTCCTGCGCCGTACGGACGGCTGGCTGCTGCCGCTGGACGTCGAGCGGTGGTGCGCCCGCGCCGACGCCGCCGACCTCTCCGCCCTGCACCGCTGCGAGGGCGCCGTCCTGGACGTCGGCTGCGGCCCCGGCCGCCTCGTCGCCGCGCTCGCCGCCCGGGGGCGGCGGGCGCTGGGCATCGACGTCAGCGAGGCGGCCGTCGAACGCACGCTGCGCCTCGGCGGCTCCGCCCTGCACCGCTCCGTCTTCGATCCCGTTCCCGGCGAGGGGCGTTGGGGCACCGTGCTGCTCGTCGACGGCAACATCGGCATCGGCGGCGACCCGGCCGGTCTGCTCATCCGGGCCGGCGGGCTGCTGACGCACGGCGGGCTGATCATCGCCGAGACCGCGCCGGTGGACATCGACGAGCGCGTACGCGTACGGGTGGACGACGGGCGCCGCCCGCCACCGGGGGCCGCCGGGTCGCACTTCCCGTGGGCCCGGCTCGGCACCCCGGCGCTGCTCCGGTACGGGCGGGCCCTCGGCTGGCTCCCCGTCGATCAGTGGGAGGCCGAGGGCCGCCCCTTCGTGGCCCTGCGCCGCAGCACCGCCCGGGTGACCAGGCAGAGCGCCGAGCAGGCGAACAGGGCGGCCGTCACCAGCAGCCAGCGGGTGAGGAACCCGTCGGGCGACAGGGCGGCGTACGGCTCGTAACGCCTCACCCGCCCCGTGATCAACGGGAACCACACCAGCAGGAGCAGCAAGGACAGGAAGGCCGGTACGCGTACGAAGTTGACCAGCCGGCGCCGGGGTCCCAGCGCGGCGGCCACCGCACGGTCGGCCGCCGTGTACACCGGCAGCAGGACGAGATCGTGGACGAGCGCGGCGCCCACGAACCACACCACGATCAGGAAGGTCTCGCCCGTCAGCAGACGTACGCCCACGTAACCCGCGAAGGCGAGTGTGGCGAGCAGCAGCACGAGCTGGAACGGGCTGTCCAGCAGGGCCCGGTACGCCTGCCGGCGATTCACCCTGTTCATCGGACTCATCAGACCGCTCCGAACGTCAGCTTGGTGACCCACTTCGTGTTCAGCACCCCGGGCGCGGCCGGGACGATGATCCGCGCCGGAAAGCCGTGGTCGAGCGACAGGTCCGCGCCGTTGACCCGGAGCGCCAGCAGTGAACGGCCGTCGCGCACCTGGTTGTCGCGCAGCGCACCCGTCCGGAAACTGCCCCTGCGCTGGAGGGATTCCACGAACACCCCCGGTGGGCTGTCGGCCGGGGATCCGGCGAGCGCCGCGAGATCCCGCAGGCGTACGCCGCGCCAGGACTGGTTCGACGTCGCCCAGCCCTCCACGCACGCGATCGGCAGCTCGGAGGTGTGCTGCGCCATGGCGAGGAGCTGGGCGCGCGAGAGCGTGACCACCCCGGCGGGACCGCTGAGGGTCAGCCGCCACTCGTCGGCCGTGGTCTGCGCGGCCCCGACCCCGACGGACGCGGCGGTCTTGTTGATCTGGAACCCGTTCGGGCCGCCGCCCGGGTCCTCCCAGCCGTGCGGGGCGAGCAGCGCGGTACGGCGCAGCGGCCCGTCGAAGCTCCGGCCCGCCGTCGTGAGCAGCATGAACAGCGAGCCCGCGCCGACGACGGCGAAGGCGCCGCGCCGCGAGACGGTCGGGGCGGCGGGCCTCGGCGACGCCAGGTCGTCGTCCGCGGGGCCACCGGGCGCGCGGTACGCCCCGGCGCCGCCGCCGGGCCGGGAGTCGCCGACCGGCCGGGGGTCACCGCCCCGCCGGCGCCCGGACCGCAGTTCACCGCTGCGGATCGCCGCCAGCGCCTTCGGCAGCTTCAGCGCCGCGTGCGCCACGAACCCCGCGAAGAAGACCCACGCCCCGTAGAAGTGCAGCGGATAGAAGGACCCCGGGAAAAGATAGTCCAACTGGATGTTGAGCACCCCGGTGATCAGCTCGAACAGCACACCGCCCACCAGCAGCAGCAGCGAGATCCGCTCCAGCGCGTGCGCGAGCGACCTGACCGGCGGCAGCGCGAAGAACCTCGGGATCACCGACCAGAGCTTCGCCAGCACCACCGGGATCAGCGCGATGCCCACCGTGACGTGGAAACCCTGCGTGAGGCGGTAGAGCCAGTACGGGTCCGTCGGCCAGTCGAAAAGATAGAAGCCCAGCCATCCCCGGTCCGGCGTCTTGTCGTTGACGGACGCGAGATCCGGGTTGTACGCCGCGTACGACAGCAGCCCCGTCACGAACACCAGCGTGAGCCCGACCAGCAGGACGAGACCGAGCACCGCCGTGAACCGGACGCCGCGCACCGGGCTGCGCCAGAAGCCGGGCTCGGTCGGCAGCGGCGGCAGCGGCGGCAGCCGAGGCCGCGACTTGGAGGGGCTGGAGGGCGGCGGGCGGTGATCCATGCGGCGACCGTAAGCCCGCGCACCCACCCGGGAGGTGGTACGACTTCTGACGAAATGGTGACGTGGCCCCGCCGCACCGTCCCATCGGATCACCCGCTGCTTAACGTGCCAGGGTGAAGACCGACGAACGCGGACACCTGACGGCGGACACCCATCCCCCTGACGGCGCGCCCCGCCCACCCCACCGCCGGGATCTGATCGCCGCCTCGGTCGGCGTCGCCCTCCTCGTCACGGCCTCACTCGTGGGCTGGGCGATCCAGCGCTCCGACGGCAGCCTCCAGGTCAACTGGCCGCCGCTGCTGGGCACATGGGACCCCCGCTTCGGCCCCGGCACCCCCGCCGCGCTCACCGTCGCCGTCCTGGTGATCGTGTACGGTCCCGGCCTCGCCACCCGGCTGCCCTGGCCCGCGCTGCTGCTGACCACCTGGGCCGCCGCGCTGGCCTGGACGTTCTCGCTGGCGCTCGTCGACGGCTGGTACACGGGCGTGGCGAAGCGGCTCACCACCAAGCACGAGTACCTCACCGTCGTCGACCGGTTCGCCGACATCGGTACGACGCTGCGCGGCTTCTCCGACCACATCGTCATCGGCCCGCCCGGCAACTGGCCCGCCCATGTCGCGGGCCACCCGCCGGGCGCCACCCTCACCTTCGTCTGGCTGGACCGGATCGGCCTCGGCGGCGGCGCCTGGGCGGGGACCTGGTGCGTCGTGGTCGGCGGCTCGGCCGTGGTCGCCATCCTGATCACCCTGCGCGTCCTCACGGACGAGCGGCTGGCACGCCGCGCGGCGCCGTTCCTGGCGCTCGTCCCGGCCGCCGTCTGGATGGGCACATCGGCCGACGGCTACTTCGCGGGCGTCGCGGCCTGGTCGCTCGCCCTGCTCGCCCTCGCCGCGACCCGCACGGTCCGCCTCCCCGCCGTGGCGGCGCTGGCTGCCGGGCTGCTGTACGGGTTCACCTGCTACCTCTCGTACGGGCTGACGCTGATGGCCGTCCCCGGCCTCGGGATCCTGTTCCTGGCCCGCACCGCGCGCCCGCTGCCCCTGGTGCTCGCGGGGGCGCTGGTGACCCCGGTGGCGTTCACGCTCGCGGGGTTCAACTGGTGGGAGGGGTATCAGGAGTTGGTGGTGCGCTACTACCAGGGCGCGGGTGGGGTGCGCCCGTACTGGTACTGGATCTGGGGGAATCTCGCCGCCACCACCCTGGCCGTCGGTCTCGCGACGGTGGCGGGCCTCGGCCGGGTCCTGACGGTCCTGACGCGGGCGCCCCGCGCCGTACGGGAGCTGCGCACCGCGCCGCCCGGCGAATCCCAGGAGTCGGCCGCGCTCCGGCTCGCCGTCCTCGTCCTCGTGGCGCTGCTGGCGATCCTCGCCGCCGATCTGTCCGGGATGAGCAAGGCGGAGACGGAGCGCATCTGGCTGCCGTTCATGCTGTGGCTGATCCCCGCCACCGCCCTGCTGCCCGGCCGGCGGCGGGGGTGGCTGGCCGGGCAGGTGCTCCTCACGCTGCTGGTCAACCACCTGGTGTTCACCGGGTGGTGACAGCCTGGTGTTCACCGGGTGGTGACGCCCCAGGGTTCACCGGCCGGTGACGGCGCGTCAGGCAGATGTCAGGTGGTGGCGGCGGTGGTCGTCACCGTCGTCACCACGATGACCGCCATCAGCGCGTCCTCCGCCGCCTTGACCGCCTGGCGCACCGCGGGCCCCGCCCACTCGCCGTGCGCGATCTTCTCCATGTTCGTCTTCGCGGTCGCCAACTCGGGCTTCTTGTAAAGCAGTCCGTGCAGCTTCGCCCCGTGCAACAGGGCCACCAGGCTCGCCGTCCGCTCGTCGGCCGGCGCGCCCCGCAGCACGACCGCGTCGAGGTGCTGCCGCAGCAGGCTCTCCGCCGAGCCGTCGGCCTCCGGATAGCGGGTGACGGGGAAGAGGCCCAGCACCTTCTTCTTCTCCTCCCGGACCAGCCCCTTCGCCACGAGGTTCTTGGTCGTCCACGCGACCGCGTCCCGCCTCAGATGCTCGACCCACTCCTTCGTCTTGCGCGGCCGGGACTTCTGCCGGGCGTCGATGTCGGCGAGGGCGGCGTCCAGGACGGGGTCCGCCAGCGGCGCCGTGTCGAGGACGGTGACCTGGTCGCCGTCCACCTCGATCCGGCCCGCCAGCGCCAGCTCGACCAGGGACGCGGCTGCGATGGCGAAGGCGACGTTCGCCGGCTGCTTCTCGACGCCGGACTCGTCGTCCAGCGACAGCAGGAGCAGCTGCTCGCCCAGGGTGGTCTCGACGGGTCCGGTGTGCGGCGAATTCGTGGGCAGGTCCATGGTCCTCGTCTCTCCTCGAACGGTGCGGGTATGCGCACGTCTTCCCTCTGGAGACGCATGACGCCCACGAACGGCTCCCGTACCGGTATTGGTCCGGTTTTCCGCTGTCCGATCGGACCGGTACACCACACCGATCAGCGCCTAGCGTGCAGGGAGAAACACAAGCACGAGGAGAAGAGTGGACATGCGACGACGCCGTATAGGCGGGCCGTCCGGGCCCCTGGCCAGCGCGCTGTGCCTGGGCGCGCTGCCGTTCGGCAGCAGCGTGGACGAGAAGACGTCCTTCGCGATCCTCGACCGGTTCGTCGAGGCCGGGGGGAATCTGATCGACACCTCCAACAACTATGTCTTCTGGGCCCCCGGTGCCACCGGCGACGAGAGCGAGACCACGGTCGGCCGCTGGCTGGCGAGCCGGGGCGGCCGGGACGAGGTGCTGATCTCGACCAAGGCCGGCGCCCGGCCCACCGTTCCCGGCACCGGCCTGGAGACGGCCGAGGGGCTGTCGGCGGACGCGATCGGCAAGGCCGTCGAGGGCAGTCTGCGGCGGCTGGGCACCGACCGGATCGATCTGTACTGGACCCATATCGAGGACCGTTCGGTGCCCCTGGCCGAGACGCTCGGCGCGCTCGACGGCCTGGTGACGAGCGGCAGGGCGGGCCTCATCGGCTGCTCCAACCACACCGCGTGGCGCACCGCGCAGGCGCGTGAGATCTCGCGCGCCAACGGCTGGGCGGCGTACACCTGCGTACAGCAGCGGCACTCCTACCTCCAGCCGCGCTTCGACACCGGCCTGCCGGAGTCGGGGCATGTGCATGTGACCCCGGAGCTGCTGGACTATGTGCGCGACGAGCCCGAACTGACGCTCATGGCCTACTCGTCGCTGATCTCGGGCGGCTACACCCGCGCGGACAAGCCGCTGCCCGCCGCGTACGACCACCCGGGCACCCCGGCGCGGCTCGCCGTGCTGCGCGAGGTGGCGGACGAGCTGGGCGCGAGCCCCAACCAGGTGGTGCTGGCGTGGCTGATGGGGGCGGATCCCGCGGTGCTGCCGATCGTGGGCGTCAGCTCGGTGGAGCAACTGGACGAGGTGCTGGGCGCGTCCGAGGTGGAGCTGCCGGCGGCGGCACGGGCGCGGCTGGACGTGGCCGGGGTCGCGGCGGAGCGGGACTGATCAGCGGGGCTGACCAGCGGGGGTGATCAGCCGGCGGGGCCACCGGCCTCGCGGATCGCGTCGGCGAGGCGCCGTACGGCTCCGGGCAGGGCGGAGTCGGCGAGGTTGCCGTAGCCGATCACGAGCGCGGGGCCGCGCCCCGAACCGCCGTCCCCCGCCTCGTCCTGCGGCGCCCCGTCCCCCGCCTCGTACTCCGTCAGGTCCGACAGCCGTACGTCGCGCCGGGCGGCTCCCCGCAGTACGTCCCCGGCCGCGCAGCCGGTGAGGTGGAGCAGCAGATGGAATCCGGCCGCGGCGCCCGACACCCGGTGCCGGGGCAGCAGTTCGGCCATCTCCGTGAGGAGGCGGTCGCGGCGGCGCCGGTAGCGGAGCCGGGAGGCCCGCAGATGCCGGTCGTACGACCCCGACTCCAGGAACCGCGAGAACGCCACCTGGTCGATCACGGGCGGCGGCGACCCGACGACGTCCACCGCGTACACCCGGTCCAGCAGCCCCTGCGGAACGGCCGCCCAGCCGATCCGCAGGGCGGGCGAGAGCGTCTTGCTGAGGGAGCCCAGCAGGGCGACCCGTTCCGGGGCCATGCCTTGGAGACTGCCGACGGGGCGGCGGTCGTAGCGGAACTCGGCGTCGTAGTCGTCCTCCATGATCAGACCGTCCGTCTCCCGCGCCCAGGCGACGAGTTCGGCCCGGCGGGGCGGGCTGAGGACGACCCCGGTGGGGAACTGGTGCGCGGGCGCCACGATCACCGCCCGCACCCGGGGTTCGCGGCGCAGCACGTCGACACGCAGACCGTCGTCGTCCACGGGGGTGGCGACGACGGTCAGCCCTGCGGACCCCGCGGCGGTACGCAGCCGCGCCCAGCCCGGGTCCTCCATCGCCACATGGGTGTGCCCGGCGGCGCGCAGGGCGCGGCAGAGCCGGTGCACCCCGTCCAGCGTGCCGCCGCTCACGACGAGTTGCCCGGCGTCGAGCGCGGCGCCCCGGCCGCGTACGAGATAGGCGGCGATCCGCTCCCGCAGCGCGTGGTGCCCGGCCGGGTGGGGATAGCCGAACTCGGTGGGCGTGAGCGCGCCGGTCGCCTCCCGTACGGCGTCGGCCCACCGTTTGCGCGGGAACTCGCGGAGGTCGGGCAGACCGGGCAGCAGGTCGAACTCCGGCTTCCAGGCGGCCTGTTCGACCGGCCGCCGGTACGACGGCCCCCGCCCGGCGGCCTCCGTACTCACCCGGGTCGCCGACCCGGCCCGCGCCTCGAAGTGCCCCTCGGCGACAAGCTGCGCGTACGCCTCGGTGACCACCCAGCGGGAGCAGCCGAGGTCGGCGGCGAGCGACCGGCTGGGCGGCAGGGCACTGCCGGGGGCGATCCGCCCGTCGACGACGGCCGCCCGCAGCGCCCGTGCGAGCCGCAGATGCAGGGGGCCGGCGGCCCGTTCGCCCAGTTCGAGGAGGGTGCCCCAGGCGGGGTCGGTGCGTGGGTGCGCCATGGTCCGATGCTACGGACGCGCCTTATCCGGGGGTGTCCTGGGGATTCTTCGGCCCCTGGGGGTTCTCCGGCCCATGGAGGTTCTCCGGCCCATGGAGGTTCTTCGTCCCCTGGGGGTTCTTGGCCAGCTCCGAGCGCCGGTAGGAGTACGCGAAGTACACGACGAGCCCGATGGCGAACCAGATCCCGAACCGTACCCAGGTCTGCCACTGGAGATAGGTGATCAGCCACAGCGACGCCACGACGCCGATCGCCGGCACCACCGGCATCCCCGGGCAGCGGAACGCCCGCGGCAGGTCCGGCTGCCGGTAGCGCAGCACGATCACCGCCGTGCAGACCACCGCGAACGCCAACAGGATGCCGATGTTGGTCAGTTCGGCCGCCTCACCGATCTTCACGAACCCGGCGATGCCCGCCGACGCGAATCCGACGATCCAGGTCACCCGGGTGGGGACCTTCCGGGTGGGATGCGTCTTGGCGAACCACTTCGGCAGCAGCCCGTCCCTGCTCATCGAGAACCACACGCGGGTCACCCCGAGCATGAAGGTGAACATGACCGTGAGGATGCCGATGATCGCGCCGACCGCGATGATGTCGGCGATCCCGTCGAGCCCGACGGACGCGAAAGCGGTCGAGAAGCCGCTCTCCTTGTCGACCTCCTTGTGGTTCTGCATACCGGTCAGCACCAGACAGGCCAGCACGTACAGCACCATCGAGATCGCCAGCGAGTAGATGATCGCCTTCGGCATATGGCGCTGCGAGTCCTTGGACTCCTCGGCGGCGGTGCTCATCGCGTCGTACCCGAAGACCGCGAAGAAGACGGTGGCCGCGCCGGTGAACGCGCCGCCGACGCCGTACGGGAAGAACGGGTTGTAGTTGCTGGTGTCGATGTGGAAGACGCCCACCGCGATGACGAGGAGCACCACCAGCACCTTCAGCACCACCACGACCATCTCGAAGCGGGCCGCGCTGCGCATGCCGAGGGTGAGCAGATACGCGATGAACAGGCAGAGCAGGACGGCGAACAGGTCGACCTTGTGCCCTTCGCCGGTGCCGGGCGCGCCCAGCATCCAGGCGGGCAGATCACCGCCCATCGACTCGACGAGGAAGCTGAAGTACCCGGAGATGCCGATCGCGACGACGGCGACGATCGCCGTGTACTCCAGCAGCAGGTCCCAGCCGATGAACCAGCCGGCCAGCTCGCCGAGTACCGCGTAGCCGTACGTGTAAGCGGACCCGGCCTTCGGGATGAGCCCGGCGAACTCCGCGTACGACAGGGCGGCGGCGGCGCTCGCGACACCGGCGATCAGGAACGAGACGAGGACGGCGGGGCCCGCCGTGCCGTTCGCGATCGTCCCCGCGAGGGTGAAGATCCCGGCGCCGATGATGCCGCCGACACCGATCGCGGTGAGCTGCCAGAGCCCGAGGGTGCGGGTGAGCTGTTCGCCCTCCGCGCCCTCGGAGTCCTGGATGGTGTGGATGGGTTTACGGCGCATGACGCCTTCACCCGCGCGGAACAAGGCCATGACGCGACTCCTCTCCCAGGCATTCGGCGACGCAGCGCAGGGCAACGCGGCGCAGGGCGACGCAACATGGTCGCGGATGCCCGGCGGCAGGCGGAAGACATGGCGTGTGGGGGCCCTGTGACCGGACCGTGATGTCCGACGGCCGTCGGCCCGCCCCACTGGAGTCCGGCTAAAGTTAGGTCGACCTTAGTTACGTCCGGGCAGACTCCGGGCGGCTGTCAGGGAGGCCTGTCCACCGTGTCCACACACCTCACTCGCCGTATCGGCGTGGCCGCCACCGTCACGGCGCTCGCCGTCTCGCTCTCCGCGTGCGGCGGCGACAGCGACGAGCCCTCGGACAAAGCGGGATCGGGAGCGACGCACTCCGTACAGACGGCCATGGGCGAGGTGACGGTCAAGAACGACCCCGAGCGGGTCGTCGTCCTCGACACGGACGCGCTCGACTCCGCGGTCACGCTCGGGATCACGCCGGTCGGCGCGACGACGGCCGTCGCGGACGTCCCGTTCTCCACCTACCTGCCCCAGGACAAGCTCAAGGGCATCAAGCCGGTCGGCCTGATCGCCGAGCCGAACCTCGAAGCCATCGCCGCCCTCAAGCCCGACCTGATCCTGAGCAGCAAGGTCCGCGACGAGAAGAGCTACCAGCCGCTGTCGAAGATCGCCCCGACCGTCTTCTCCGACACCACGGGCCCCAACTGGCGTGAGAACTTCGAACTGCACGCCGACGCCCTCGGCAAGGCGGCGGAGGCGAAGAAGATCGCCGCCGACTACGACACCCGGGTGAAGTCGCTGACCACGGCCCTCGGCGGCCCGGAGGCGGCGGCGAAGACGACGTTCGGCTTCGTCCGCTTCGTGGAGGGCGCCGACACCCGCCTCTACCTCAACGACACGTTCGTCGGCTCGATCTTCGGCGACCTGGGCGTGGGCCGCCCCGCCAACCAGGACAAGGACGGCTTCTCGCTCGACGTCAGCGCCGAGAAGATCGACCAGGCCGACGCGGACGTCATCTTCTACTCCACGTACGGCGACGCGAAGAAGGCCAAGGAGACCGACATCATCGGCGGCCCGCTCTGGAAGAACCTGGCGGCGGTGAAGCAGAAGACGGTCTTCAAGGTCGACGACAACCTGTGGATGCTGGGCATCGGTTACACGGGCGCGGGCCAGGTGCTGGACGAGATCGAGAAGAACTACGGCGGCGCGAGCCAGTAGGTCGTCCGGTCACAGCCGTTCGAAGCCGCGCACCCGCTCCCAGTCCGTCACCGACGTCTCGAAGGCGGCCAGTTCGGTGCGGGCCGCCCGCGCGTAGTGCGTGACCACCGGCTCGCCGAAGATCTTCGCGGCGGTCCCGCTCGTCTCCCAGCGGTGCAGCGCCTCCGTGAGGGTGCGCGGCAGATGGGGGACGGACGGGTCCGCCAGGGCGTTCTCCCGGTGCGGGGGCGGGAGTTCGAGACGGTGGTCGATGCCGTACAGACCCGCGGCGACGACGGCGGCGACGGCGAGATAGGGGTTGGCGTCCCCGCCGGGGACGCGATGCTCGATACGCAGCGAGGAGCCGGCGCCCACCACGCGTATCGGGCAGGTGCGGTTGTCGCGGCCCCAGGTGATGCCCGTCGGGGCGAACGCGCCCGGCTGAAGGCGTTTGTACGAGTTGATGTTCGGCGCCATCAGCAGGGCGAGGTCCGGCAGACAGGCGAGCTGACCGGCCACGAAGTGGCGCATCAGCTCCGACATGCCGTCGTCGGCGGTGTCGTCCGCGAGGACGGCGGCGCCGTCCGTGCCGCGCAGTGACAGATGGATATGGCAGGAATTGCCCTCGCCCTCGTCGAACTTGGGCATGAAGGTCAGCGCCACTCCCTCCTGCGCGGCGATCTGCTTGGCGCCGTTCTTGAAGAAGACATGGTTGTCGCAGGTCGTCATCGCCTCGGCGTAACGGAAGACGATCTCGTACTGTCCCGCGTGGACCTCCCCGCGCGCCGTCTCCATCGCCAGCCCCGCCCGGCCCATCTCGCGCCGGATACGGCGTACGACGGGCTCGATGTCGCCGAGGCCCTGGAGCGAGTAGTCGACGTTGTACGTGGTGGCCGACGTCAGTCCCTGGTAGCGGGTCTCGCGGGCGGCGCGGTAGGTGTCGAGGAAGACGAGGAATTCGAGTTCCGTCCCCGCTAGGGCCGTCAGTCCGCGTTCGGCGAGGCGGTCGAGCTGGGTGCGCAGGACATGGCGCGGGGCCACGGCCACCGGGGAGGCGGAGTCGCCCGGCCAGTGCGCGTCGGCGAGGACGAGGGCCGTGCCCTCGTCCCAGGGGAGGTGTGTGCGCAGGGTGGCGGGGTCGGGGCGCAGGAGGAAGTCGCCGAAACCGGTCCGCCAGGCGTCGATCGCGTAGCCGGGGCCGGTGTCCATCTCCACGTCGGTGGCGAGGAGATAGACGCAGGCGCCGAAGCCCGCCGTGGCGCCGGCGGCCGTCTCGTCCAGGAAGTAGGGGACGGACAGGCGGCTGCCCTGGAGGCGGCCCTGGAGGTCGGGGACGGCGACGATGACTTCCTCGACCTCTCCGGCTTCGTGGGCGGCGCGCAGTCGCTCGTACGGGTCGGTCATATCCGGTCCTCTGCTGTCCGTGCCAGTGGGTTCGGCACCGTGCCGTGGACGACGTCGAAGCCCTCGTCGCGCTCCGCACGGTCGTGGAAGCCGCCGCCCAGGAGCTGTTCGCGGTTGAGCGCGACGCGGTCGAAGGACGGGGCGAGGAGCCCGTACGCGTCGAAGCGGTCGGCCAGCTCCGGGAAGCGGGCGTGGTAGCGCTCGATCTCGGCGCGTACGAGTGCCCAGAACCGGTCCTCGCCGACGCCGAGTTGATCGGCGCACAGCGGTGCGAAGAACCGGAAGTGCCCGGCGAACACCGCGCTGAGCAGCGAGTGCGCCAGCTCGTGCGCCGGCCAGCGCAGCAGGACCCGGTCGGCGCGCTCGGTGAGCCCCGCGTACTCGGGCAGCGCGCCCGGCAGCAGGTTCACGTCCTCGGCGAAGTCCTTGACGGCGATACCGAGGGGGATCTCGTCGCGGTCGAAGAGGACGACGGTGTTCTCGCCGTGCGGGCAGAAGGCCACGCCGTAGCGGTAGAGATGGTGCAGCAGCCCCGGCAGCAGCGCCCCGAAGAACCGCGCCAGCCAGTCGGTCGGGGTGAGCCCGGAGCGTTCGACCAGCTCGGCGGTGAGCGACCGCCCGTCGGACCCGACCTTGAGCAACGCGGCCATGGTGCGGGCCCGTTCACCCGCCTCCGGGTCGAGCAGTGCGGCGACCGGCTCGCGCCAGACGGCGCCGAGGAGTTCGTGGTAGCGGTACGGGGCGTCGGTGACCGACTCGTACAGCGGATGGCCGACGGCGACGGCCGCGACCTCGCCGAGCGGATGGAAGCGCAGCTCGTCACGGAGATACGGGTCGGCGTCCCGTACGGAGTGCAGCCAGGCGCTCACATCGGGCGCCGCCTTGGTCGGTTCGGTGGAAAGCCCGCGCCAGACAAGGGTGTTGCGGATGAGGAGCGGGACTTTGACGTTGCGGCGGTGCGGGTGGTCGATGTTGGCGAGGGTGCGGATCGACTGGAGGGGGCGGTAGCGGTCGTCGCTCTGTCCGAGCAGCACGATGCGCCCGTCGGCGAGATAGGGCGCGAAGAGGGTGGCGACGGCCTCGTCCCAGTGGAAGGGGTGCACGGGCAGCCAGGTGAACGCGTCGGCGGGCCGGCCGGCCTTGGCGCACTCGCGGGCGAGGACGGCGGCGAAACGCTCCCGCGTCCGGGCGTCCAGCTCCTCGGCGAGCAGCCGCTCGGCGTCGAGCCCGGGGACGCCGGAGTAGGAGCCGAGGTCGCTGTGCACGGCCGCCCACAACAGCCGTACGGAGGAAGCCGATTCGGGCGCGTAGGCGGCGGCGTCGGACGCGGAGAAACCGAGCCGGCCCTTGTTGAGGAGCATGCAGGGATGCCCGTCCTGGTACGCCTCCAGCTCCAGATGCCCGAGGTCGGCCAGCTCGGCGGCGGGCAGCGCCCGGCCGACGGCCGCCGCGTCGGCCCGCCGGGTGGCGGTCAGCTCGCGCAGGACCTCGGCGGTGGTGGCACCGTCCCACCCGAGCACACCGCGCGCGTCGAGCAGCAGGCGCTCGGGGCCGACGTCCGGGGTGTCGGGGTGGCGGCGCAGGCTGTCGGGCTCGACGCGCCAGGTGCCGAAGGTGCCCCGGGTGGCGCGCAGCGTCCAGTGGACGTCGCCGCCGAGGTCGAGACGGTACGCGCCCGGACCGTCGGGGACAGGGGCGGCGACGGGGACGGGGACGAGGAGTTCCTCGTACGCGAACTCCTCCACGGCCTTGACCAGCAGCCACCGGCCGGCCAGCTCCCAGGCGTCGCGGTCGGGGTGGTGGCCGGAGTGCTGATCGGAGTGGTGGTGCATCGACTGGTCCATCGACTGGTTCACAGGTCGCTCTCCTCGGACACGGCGGAATGGACGGGGGCGCGCTCACCGGCGGAGCGGGGGCGTGGCACCCCGAACGTCGTCCACGCCGCCCGCTCCGGCACCCGCAGCACCGTCCACCCGGCCACGGCGTTCAGGATCGTCGCCGCGCGCCAGGCGCCGAGCGTCAGATCGGGGGCGCCGACGCCGTGCGTGTGCATCTCCGCGTTCTGGACGTACAGCCGCCCCGAGATCCGGGGGGCGAGCGCCACACGGTAGTCGCCGTCTATGCGGTACCGGCCCTTGTCGTCCCAGTCCACCAGCGCGCTGTCCAGGAAGGCGGGGCGCTGCGCCGCGTACCCGGTGGCCGACACGATCGCGGACGTACGGATCTCGAAGAGCGCGTCCTGCTGTTCATGACGGCACGTCAGTACGTACCCGGGGCCGGTGACTTCGGCCGCGACGATCTCAACGCCCGGATGCAGCGCCGCTCTTGGCTCCACGCCGCCGATCGTGCGCTCGTACAGCTCGTCGTGCAGCTCGGCCAGTGTCTCCTCGCTGACGCCCTTGTAGAGCTGCCACTGCTCTCTGACGAGCTGTTCCCGCCGCTCCTCCGGGAGGGCGCGGAAGTAGCGGATGTAGTCGGGCGTGAAGTGTTCGAGACCGATCTTGGAGTACTCCATCGGCGCGAAGGCGTTCGTGCGGGCCAGCCAGCGGACGTACGGTCCGCCCGCCCCGTCCCCGTCCTGGTGCCGCAGCAGATCCAGCGCGACCTCCGCGCCGGACTGGCCGGCGCCGATGACGGTCACGTCCTCGCTGTCGGCGAGCCGCGCGCGGTGGGTGCGGTAGTCGGCGCTGTGCAGGACGCGGCCCGTGTGGGCGGAGTCGTCGAGCAGCGGGCGCAGCGGCTCGGGCACCACCGGGTTCGTACCCACACCGAGGACGACCTGCCGGGCGAGGACGCGGGCGCGGGTGCCGTCCGCCGCGCGGTGGGTGACGACGAAGACGTCCCGCTCGTCGTCCCAGCCCAACCGCTCCACGTGCGCGTCGAATCGGCACGACGGCAGTGCCTCCGAGACCCAGCGGCAGTAGGCGTCGTACTCCCGGCGCGGTATGTGGAAGCGCTCCGAGAAGAAGAAGGGGAACATCCGGTCGTGGTGGCGAAGGTAGTTGAGGTACGACCACGGGCTCGTCGGGTCGACCATCGTCACCAGGTCGGCCAGGAACGGGACTTGGAGGGTGGTGCCCTCCATCAGCAGACCGGGGTGCCAGGAGAAGGCGGGCTTCGCGTCGAGGAACAGCGTGCGCAGATCCGGCGCGCCGTGCGCCAGCGCGGCGAGCGAGAGGTTGAACGGCCCGATCCCGACACCGACGAGGTCGTACACAGGGGTTGGGGACTCGGTCACCGGTGGGCCTCCGCGAGGGGGTTGGTCAGGTCGACGTAGACGGACTGGGACTGGACGTCCCCGACAAGCTCGTCGAGCCCGTCCACGCAGGTCAGATAGTTGGCCTTGCAGCGCAGCACGGGCGCGTCGAGCAGCAGGTCGAGCAGCCCCCGCGCGCCGGGCTCGGCGGCCCGCAGCCGCTCCAGCCGGGCGCGCAGCACCCGCAGCAGATCGCCCTCGTCGGCCAGCCCGAGCGCGCCGAACGCGCCGACGAGACCGAGGAGGTTGTTGATGCCGAGGTAGTAGGCGACGCGCTCGTCCACGAACGCGTCGTCGAAAACGAGATCGAGCCCGTCGGCCGCGCCCGGCAACAGCCGTTCCACGGCCGGCGCGTGGGAGGCGGCGACGTAGTAGCCCTGGCTGTCGCGGTACCAGCCGGCGCGCGGCAGCCCGTGCGCGTCGAGCGCGACGAGGGTGTTCTGGTGATGCGGCTCCAGCGCGATGCCGTACCACGCGTGGAGCCGGATCAGCGGGACCGCCAGCACGTCGAGATACGCGGCCAGCCAGCGCGCGGACGCCTCACCGGTGGAGAGCGAGTGGGCGCGGGCGGTACGGGCGACGGCCTCGGCGAGCAGCGCGCGGTGGGCGGGCGGCGAGCCGTCGCCGGGCCCGGTGCGCTCGGCGACCAGCCCCGCGACGCAGAGCCCTTGTAGCCCGCCGCGCCCGAAGGGGTTGTCGCGTACGGCGGTCTCCAGCCCGGTCTCCGTGTCGCGGCCCGCCGACACCCAGCCGAAGTCGCGCAGGATCCCGAACTCCGGGTGCTCCGCGCGCAGCCGCCCGGCGGGCCCGGCGGCGAGCAGCCGCGCGGCGCGGGTGCCGAGGCGCATCTCGCTACGGAGGTTGTTGCGGCGGGAGTTGGTGATCCGCATCCCGAGGGAGAGCTTCAGCATGACGTCGGCGTCGGGCCGGTACACGGTCCGTACGGAGGAGGTCGGATGCCACGGCGGCCCGGCGGGGCCGAGCGGTCGCAGAAGCCCCGCGTCGACGAGCGCGGCGGCGGCGGGCCGCGCGAGGACGTCCCTGGCCTGCCAAGGATGCGCGGGCACCACGGCCATCCCGTCCGGCACGCGCAGATCGAGCCCGGCGCCGAGGGACCGGGCCAGTTCGGCGGCGCTACGGCCGTCGGCGCTCTCCCCGACGAGGACGTCCGGGTGCACGGCGAACCAGTGCAGCGGGAAGGACCCTCTCAACTCCGGTGAGTAGGCACCGAGTTCGGTGTCGGTGGCCTCCTCCCGGCTCTTGGGCGCGGGATGGAAGGGGTGCCCGAGGAGCAGCGCCTGCTCGGCGTCGAGGAAGGGCGTGGGCGCGTGCGTCCCCGGCTCCTCGCCCCGCCGCCGCACCAGATGCGCGCCGGTCCGCGCGGCGGAGTTGAGCACGCGCGCGACGGCGTCCCCACCGAGATGCGGCAGCGCGCCGCGCCCCAGGGTGGACTCCCGCACGAGCGCGGCGGCGACGAGCCCGACATCGGCGGGAAGGCTGCCGGGCCCGTCCGGGGTGCCGACCTGGACGTCCCCGAACCGATGCCACCCGGTACGGGACCGGTACGCCACGCGCACCCGCAGGGTCATCGCGCTGTACGGCAACGCCAACGACAACACCTCGCCGTCGGGGGGCACTTGAACGCCGGTGTCCCGCACGTAGGCACGCAACAACGCCTCGGCGGCGGCGGAGTCGGCGGCGCGGAGATGATCCGGATGATCGAGCGGATCGCTACTGCCCATCTTGTCGGCCCATTTCAGCCGCTCTGCCTTTCGAGGACCGGCGGACCATTTCAGCCCCTCCGGCGTTTGAGGAGCGGGGTCCGGGGCGGAGCCCCGGCCGGGGCCCGGGGCGGAGCCCCGCTGCGGGCCCGGCCCCGCGCCCCGCCCCCCGCTCACGCGCTCTCCTCCGCCACACCCGCCGCCACCACCGCCTCCAGCAACCGCCCCACCTCCACGACAGTCGCATGCGGGTTCAGCAGCGTCAGCTTCAGCCGGACGCGCCCCGGGCCCTCGCCCGGCAGCTCCGTGCGGCCCACCACCGCGCGGCCCTCCCGCAACAGCCGCCGCCGCAGCGACGCGTTGAGGTGATCGACACGGGCCTCGTCCCCGGCGGCCCCCTCACCCGGCACGTACCGGAACAGGAACGCCGTCAGCACCGGCTCCCCCGCCCCCGCCTCCCCGTGCAGCTCCAGGCGCGGATGCGCGGCCACCGCCCGTGCACCCGCGACCGCCAGTTCGTGGCAGGCGTCGACCAGCCGGCCCAGCCCCTCCCGGCCCAGCGTCCGCAGCGTCACCGCGATCTTGAAGGCGTCCGCGCGGCGCGTCGTCCGCAGGGAGAGGCCCAGCAGGCTCGGGTAGCCCGCTTCCTCGTCGTCCGCCGGGTTCAGATAGACCGCGCGGCGGGCGAGTGAGGCGTACGTCTCCGACTCCCGTACCAGGAAGATCCCCGCGGCGGCCGGCTGCCAGCCGAGTTTGTGCCAGTCCAGGGAGACGGAGTCGGCCCGTTCGATGCCGGCCAGCAGCGGCGCCAGGCGGTCGGACAGCAGTGCGCCGCCGCCGTACGCGGCGTCCACGTGCAGCCACGCCCCGTACTCCGCCGCCAGCTCCGCGCACTCCCGCAGCGGGTCGATCGCCCCGGTGTCGGTCGTGCCGGCGGTCGCGACGATCGCGACGGGCAGTTGTCCGCGCTCTACACACCGCTCCAGGGCGGCCTTCAACGCACCGGCTTTCATGCGGAGTTGGGAGTCCACCGCGACCGGGATCACCGCGTCCTCGCCGAGCCCGAGCAGGGCCGCCGCGCGCTGCACGGAGAAGTGCGCGGCGGCGGACGCCAGGATCCGGGGCCGCGCCCCGGCCGCCGAGCCCACGCCGGCCCTCGGCACGCCCGTCATCTCGATCTGCCGCCCCGTCGCGGCCCCCAGCACCCGGTCCCTGGCCAGCATCAGGCCCATCAGGTTGGACTCGGTGCCGCCGGATGTCAGTACACCCGCCGCCTCGGCGGGGTCGTACCCGACCATGTCCCCCATCTCCTCAATGAGGAGTGTTTCCAGGGCGGTCGCGGCCGGTGCCTGGTCCCACGAGTCCTGGGACGGGTTCAGCGCGGACACCGCCAGGTCGGCGGCGACGGCGACGGCCAGCGGCGGGCAGTGCAGATGCGCCGCGCACGCCGGGTCGGCGGGGTCGGCGCTGCCGTGCGCGAGGAGTTCGGTGAGCCGGCCGAGCGCGTCACCGCCGCGCGCCGTGCTCAGCGTCCGCGCCACACCCTCCGCCAGCTCCGCCGGGGCCGAGGCCGCGACCGGTCCCCCGCGCCGCGCCGCGCCTTCCGCGAGCGCGCCCAGCACCTCCCGTACCAGCGGCTCCAGAGCCGCAGCCCCGCCCGTCCCGCCCGACAGCGCCGGACCGATCAGGGGCCGCAGGACTTCCTCGACGGCGGCGCCCAGCGCCTGGGTCGTCACGCCGCCCGCCCCGCGACACGAGAAGTGGACGCCTCGCGGATCGCGTCCGTCAGCCTCTCCAGCACGGACTCCGTCTCCTCGTCCGTGATCACCAGCGGCGGCAGCAGCCGTACGGTCGACCCGAACCGGCCGCCCAGTTCCAGGATCAACCCCCGCCGCAGACAGCCCTCCTGGACCCGCGCCGCCAGCTCCGGCGCCACGGGCCGCGACCCGCAGGAGTCCAACGGCCCCTCGGGGTCGACGATTTCGACGCCGATCATCAGCCCGCGCCCGCGTACGTCGCCGATCAGGGGCAGTTCGGACCGCAGCCCCTCCAGCCGCGCGGACATCCGCGCGCCGACCGTCGCCGCCCGCTCCACGAGCCCTTCGCGTGTCACGTACCGCAGCGTCGCCGCGCCCGCCGCCATCGCCAGGGTGTTGCCGCGGAAGGTGCCGGTGTGCGCGCCGGGCAGCCATCCGTCGTACTCCCGGTCGTACACGATCACCGCCAGCGGCAGCCCGCCGCCGACGGCCTTGGACATCACCATCGCGTCGGGCCGGATGCCGCTGTGTTCGACCGCCCAGTAGGCGCCGGTGCGCCCGACCCCGGTCTGCACCTCGTCCACGATCAGCGGGATGTCGCGTTCACGGGTGACGCGGCGCATCTCGCGCAGCCAGCCGTCGGGCGCGGGCACGGCCCCGCCCTCGCCCTGCACGGCCTCCAGGATCATCGCCGCGGGCCGTACGACACCGCCCGACGGATCGTCCAGCAGCCGTTCGGTGTAGGTCGCGGCCAGCTCCGCGCCGCGCTCGCCGCCGACGCCGAACGGGCAGCGGTACGCGTACGGATACGGCAGCCGCGTCACCTCCCCGCCTGCCGCGCCCCCGGACGGCACCGGCTCCTTGACGGCCACGCTGCCGGTCGTCGCCAGCGCGCCCGCCGTCATCCCGTGGTACGCGCCGGTGAACGCGAGCACCCCGCGCCGCCCGGTCGCCGTCTGCATCAGCTTCAGCGCGGCCTCCACGGCGTCCGTCCCGGCGGGCCCGCAGAAATGCACCCGGGCCCGGTCGGCGAACGCCGTCGGCAGGGTCTCGAACAGCGCGTCCGTGAAGTCGTCCTTCTCGGGTGTCGCGAGGTCGAGCACATGCAGCGGGGCCCCGCTGTCGAGCGTGCGCTGGATGGCCTCGCGTACGACGGGGTGGTTGTGGCCGAGGGCGAGCGTCCCGGCGCCGGAGAGGCAGTCGAGATAGCGGCGGCCGTCGGTGCCTTCGATCGTCATGCCGTGGGCGCGGGCCGGGACGATCGGGAAGGAACGGGCGTACGTACGGGCGGACGACTCCCTGGCACGCTGCCGCTCCAGGATGGAGTCGGCGGCGGCTTCCGCAGATCGCCCGGACGACGCGGGCGACGTGACAGCGGGAACGGTCATGGAACGGCTCCGAAGTATGAGGGTGAGGAGAGAAGGAGTACGGGCCTACGCGAGCAGATGCCGCCCGGCGACCGGGTGCCCGAGGAAGGAGTGCATGGCGAACTCCCAGCCGTAGGAACCCGCGTTGGGGAAGACGACGAGATCACCCGCGCGTACCCGCTCGACGAAGACGTCCCGAAGCAGGGTGTCCTCGGGTGTGCACAGCTCGCCCACGACGGTGACACGCGTCCGTTCCGCGACGGGCCGCGGACACTCCTCGCCGGCCTCCCACGCGTCGACGGGCAGCACGGCGACGTTGTGCACGATGTCCCAGGAAGTGGGCAGCTGGAAGTGGTTGATTCCACCACGCAGTACGGCGAACCACTCGCCGTACGACGCCTTGACGTCCGTCACCTCGGCCGCGTACCAGCCACAGTCCGCGACCAGGAACCGGCCGGGCTCCAGCACGACCTTCACCCCCACGGGTGGCTCGACGAGCGCGGCCAGTTCACCGAACCGGGCCATGTCGAAGGGTGTCTCGCCCTCGAAGGCGACACCTATGCCGCCGCCGATGTCGACGTGCCGCAGCTCGACGCCGGTCGCGGCGGCCGTGGTCACGCTCCACTCGACGCACCAACGAAGGTACGCCGCATGGGTGTCGGCGTCGAGATTGTTCGACGCGGCGTGGATGTGGAAACCGACGATGTCGAGCCCGGGGAGCTTGCCCGCGGCGCTCAGCACGTCCGGTACGTCGGGCTCGGCGACGCCGAACTGCGAGGGCGCGCCGCCCATGTGGAGCGAGCCGCTGATCGGGATGTCGGCCGGGTTGACGCGCAGCGCGACGCGCGCGGTGACGCCTTCGGCGACGGCGATACGGCTGATCCGGTGGAGTTCGAGGAGGCTCTCCGCGTTGATGGCCTCGACACGGGCCCGCACGAGGGCGGTGAGGACGGGGACGGACTTGGCGGGCCCGGCGGCGACGACGGCGGGCGTCCTCGCGAAACGGCCTTCCGCCAGGGCGAGTTCCAGCTCGCTGACGGAGGCGACCTCGAAGCCGTCGACGTACGGGGCCAGCGCGCGGACGACGCCGGGGTGGGAGTTGGCCTTGACCGCGTAGTAGACGGCGGCCCAGTCGGGCAGCGCGGCCCGCAACTCCCGGGCGCGCGCGGCGGCGACGTCCCCGTCGTACACGTACGCCGACACGGGCTCGGCGCCGCGCGCCAGTTCGAGCAGTCGGGTGCGGACGCGGGCGGGCAGGACGTCCACGGGGTGGGCGGCGAGCGGCGCGGCGGAGGGCGGGAACTGGACGGACACGACAGTTTCAACCTCGGCTGGGGGGTGGGGAATCGGGCCCTCCGGGTGGGACAGAACGGCCAAATCGCTTAGGTGAGCCTAACCTAATGCCCCGCTCCAGAGATTCAAAAGTAGCCCATACGTGTGGGTGATCTACGGGCACGGAGCAAAGAACGCACCCCCGTGGCATCGCGTCGCGCGGTGCCACGGGGGTGCGGGTGTTCTGAAGGGGCCAACTCGGGTCGGCCGGGCCGACTCGGCTCAGCTCGCCTCGGCTCGGGTCAGCAGGAGAGGTTGTCCCCCGGTGCGACTCCGAGGAGCTGGGTGAAGCCCTGGTAGGAATCCACCCGGCTCTGCACCTGGGCGGGGTTCCTGCCGTCGCACTCCAGGGCGCCGTTGATGGTGCGGATGGTCTGGCCGAATCCGGCACCGTTGACCATGGCGTCGTGCCCGGTCATCGTCCCGGGGCCGGTCTGGGTGTTCCAGTACCAGAGACCGGTCTTCCAGGCGACGGCGGCGTCGGTCTCCACCAGGCCGGGGTTGTTGAGCAGGTCGATGCCGAGGGCGTCGCCCGCGGCCTTGTAGTTGTAGTTCCAGCTGAGCTGGATGGGACCGCGGCCGTGGTACGCGTCCTGGCCTGCCGGGCAGCCGTACGGCTGGCTCGCGTCGCAGTAGGCGGAGTAGTTCGCCGTGTTCTGCTCGACGGCGTGGACGAGACCGCCGGTCTCGTGGCCGATGTTCGCCAGGAAGGCGGCGGCCTCCCACTTCTTCGCGGTGTCGTCGCCGGAGGTGGCGAAGGCGGGGTACGCGCTCAGCGCCGCCTTCAGCCCTTCGTAGTTGTAGAGGGCGTTCCGGTTCGGGAACATCTGGTTGAACTGCGCTTCGCTGACGACGAATCCGGACGGGGCCTCACCGCCGTTGTCGCCGGGCGGGGGGTCCGCCGGAGGATCCGCCGGAGGGGCCGGCGGAGCGCCCTCGGACAGATACCACTTCTCGTTCTCGGCGCCCTGGCAGGGCCAGATCTGTAGGGGCGTGCGGTTGGCGCTGTTGTAGGCGCGTACGTCCAGGCACTTGTTCGCGGCCGGGTTGACGATGTCATTGGCCTGGCTGATCACCCACTGCTGGGCGGGTCCGCCGTTGCAGTCCCACAGCTGCACGTCCGCCGCGTCGGCGGTGCCGCCGCCCCGGATGTCCAGGCACTTGCCGAACGCCCGCAGCGTTCCGTCGCCGGGGTTGGACCACTGCTGGGCCGGGGTGCCGTTGCAGTCGTAGAGCTGCACGGTCGTGCCGCTGGCGCTGTTGCCGTCGGCCACGTCGACGCACTTGCCCGCGAAGCCGGTGATGGAGGTGGTCACCGCGTCGGCCGCCAGGGACATCCGGACGGCCGGCTCGACGACGAAGAACGCGCCGCCGACGACGCCCAGGGCGACTCCCAGCACTACGCCGGTACGGACGGGGCGCTTGGCCAAGCGCGCTCTGAGGTGGGGGGTGGTGAAGTTCACGAGTGTCACTCCTTGGATGCCCCTGAGGTGTCGGGACGTGCCGTCGCACGAGCCCCGCACACCGCAACGCCCCCGGGGGAGGAACGGTTCAACGCGGGCCCGGAAGTGCGCCGGTCGGCGGACCGGGCCGTGGCGGGCGCCCGTGGCGGCGAGGATTGCGCGACGCTGATGGAACAGTTCCGCGAGCCTTCGGAAGAATGGGATCGACCGACATGACCTTCAACCCCCGCACCCTGCTGGCGAGCAGCCGCCTCGGCATCCTCGCCACGATCAAGTCGGACGGCCTGCCGCAGCTGTCCCCCGTGATGCCCTTCTACGACGAGGAGGCCGGCGTCCTCCTCGTATCGATGACGGAGGGCCGCGCCAAGACGACGAACCTGCGCCGTGACCCCCGGGCCGCCCTGGAGGTCACCAGCGCGGACGGCTGGTCCTGGGCGACGGCCGAGGGCCCGGTCACCCTCACCGGCCCCGGCACCGACCCGCACGGCCCGGAGGTCGAGGCCCTGGTGGAGTACTACCGCCGCGCCTCCGGGGAGCACCCGGACTGGGACGAGTACCGGTCGGTGATGGTCTCCGACCGCCGCGTCCTGATGACGATGACGGTGACCCGCGTGTACGGCGAGAAGATCGCGTAACACCCCCTCCCGCCACCGGCGTCCGGCCACCCGTCCCGGCCGCCCGCCGGTGGCTCCGGAGTGAACCACCCGCGCCGCGGGGCCGTTGTCACTCGTCAAGGGGTGCCGGACGGTGGTCACCCCGTCACCGACCTCAAGAAGGGGAACGGGCTTGGACGAGGAATTCGACCTCAACACCTATGCGGGCCGGCGTGGCCACATGGAGGCGGCGATCGAGAGGGCGCTGGAGAGAAGACGAGACAACATCCCGTCCGCGGCACAGTATGAGCATGTGCTGGATTACTCACGAAATAGGCAACTGGCGGAGGCGCGTGACTCGGAAGCCGCGGATCTGGCGCGGTACGGAAGGCGCGTCGCGCAGACCGACGCTTTCGGTGCCGATCTGGAACTGGAATATGAGAACGGCACCATGGATCGGAACAATTCAGCGTATTCCGAAGGGCGCTACGCAACGCACTTCCAAAGAATGGAGGAAGCCGGATACGCCTATGCCGGGTCCATCAACCTTCACGAACAACGGATTGAGGGTCTGGTAACGAACGAACGACTCAGGCAGGAAAACCTTCGGGCCCAGTTGCAGCGCCCGCCCTCCCTCGGTGAGCGCTCGGGGCAAACCGCACGCGATCTCCTGCCCACCGTCAGCCAGAGGCGAGGCGCGTCCTACCAGGAGGACCAGCGATCTCGCGGCACCAAACACCGCAGACATCATCACGGCAACAAGCACTAGCGGCCAGGAGGCCGATATCCGGAGACCGCCTATTGTCCGGATCACCTGAGGGCCGGCCGGCGACGCATGGAGCCCAGGCATACGGACAGGGCGGCGGGACAGGCGAAACAAGTCTCCACCCAGCCGGACTCCCCGACACCCCGTCCGCGCGCACCGGCCCCCCGTATCGGGATCACCGATTCCGTGTCCTGCCGCCCTGCCATTCGTTGCAGAGTGCTGGAGGTGATTGCCGTATGAAGGGCGATCGGCACCCGAAGCCGGATGTCGAAGCGGCGCTACGGCGCGCGGAGAACGCCGGGCTCAAGGTCAAGCGAGACCAGAACGGTCACCGTTGGGGTTACGTGGTCTGCTGCCCATGTTCGGCCAGCACGAAAGTGTGGAGCACGCCCACCAGTCCAGGCACGGAGGGGAAGAAGGTCGATGAATTCACCCGTCGGCACAGCGGCTGTGCGTGAGTGGTCGTTCGTCATGTACCCGGAACAAGAGCCTACGCAGGAGCATTCCGACCGTTTCGACCATGAGGACGCTCTCGCCGGCGGTCAGGTCGGCTGGGAGCAGGATCAGCAAGGCACGCGTTTCCCCTGCGTAGTGCGGGCCGCCCAGCTGGAAGAGGCCGTGGCATGGGCCGTTGGGCGACTGGGTGAACTGGGGGTGCGGATCGCGCGGGTCGAGACAGCCGAAGGCGGGGAGATCCCTCTCCGGTAGTGGTCGGCGCGCTCCGGACTACGCCCCACCCGAACTCCCCTCCGGAGGCCGGTAGTCCGGGCACAGCGAGTGCCCGCACTCGCACGGCGGCCAGCGGTGGACGGCGTCCCCGGGGAGCAGGGGCTCCTCGGAACGCCGGCCGTCCGTGCGGACCACCAGGACGCCGTCCGTACCGAACCGCTCCGTCAGCCGCGCCAGTTGCCTGCGGGCGTTGCTCTGCGTCATTCCGTACCTCGCCTCAGTCGGTGGAGCACGTGCTCCAACAGCTCCCGGGTGACGGGGTCGTAGACACGCGGCACACCCTCGGGCACAAGCCGCCAGAAGCCTCCGGCATGGACGACGGCTTCAAGTTCCGCCGTACCGGAGTGGGTTGGGGCGGACTCTTCGAGTCCCTGTTCGCACATGGGGGAGGTGCGCCTTCCGTCATCGCGTCATTACCGTCTGTGCATCAAGAATCGGTCGTCACGCGTACGATCAGAAGCCGTTTGTCTCCCAACACGACTACGGGGATAAGGGGTTCGCCGATGGCGCCACGACCGCGCGAGCTTTCACCGGAACGCTCGGCCCGCGACCTGTTCGGCTCCGAGATGCGGCGCTACCGCGAGGCGGCGGGCATGAGCCTGGAAAGCCTGGCGATGGTGGTCCGATACTCGAAGAGCGCACTGGCCCGCTTCGAAACGGCCGAAACGATGATCCCGGAGGACCTGCCGGACCGCCTGGACGCGGCGTTCGGGGCGGGCGGGATCTTCAGGAAGCTGTACGCGCTGGCGCGGAAGGAGATCCACCCGGATCAGTACCAGCGGCGGATGGACCTTGAGGCGCGGGCTCTCGTCATTCAGGAGTACGCCAGCCAACTCGTACCGGGCATTGTCCAGACGGAGCCGTACGCCCGCGCGCTGTTCGAGATCCACAACCCGAAGGCCACGCGGGAGGAGATCGATGAGCTGGTCGCAGCGCGCATGGGCAGGCAGGCGCTGCTCATCACCGACCCGGCGCCGGATTTCTCCGCCATCCTGGACGAGGCGGTGCTGCTGCGTTCGTACGGCGGCCCCGCCGTCATGCGGGATCAACTGACCCGACTGATCGAGCTGACGCTCACGCCGACCAGCGTGGTCCAGGTTCTCCCGTTCGAGCACGGGGGACATGCCTTGGCCAACGGATCACTGACGTTGCTGACGCTCGAAAAGGGCACCCAAGTCGCGTACGAGGAGAGCATCGCCACGGGCACTCTGCTGGAGGAAAAGACACTCGTCAGGGCCCGGCAGCGCGCCTACGATCTGCTCAGGGCCAGTGCCCTGTCGCCGAAGAAGTCAGCGGCGTTCATCCGAGCAGTCATGGAGGCACTTCCGTCATGAGCAGCAGCCCGGCTTACGCTCAGTGGGTCAAGTCCACCTACAGCAACGGCAACGGCGGCGGCTGCCTCGAATGGGCCCCCACCCACATCCCCACCACCGGCACCGTCCCGGTCCGCGACTCCAAGGACCCGGCCGGCCCCGTCCTCGCCCTCACCCCCACCGCCTGGGCCGACTTCGTCGCGTACGCCGCCGGCGAAGGCACCCCGTAGCGCCCGCCCGTCATACATGGGCCCGCGCGCTCACCATCAGTGTGCCGAGCCTGTCGGGCACGGGAGCGGGTAGCACGTCCGCGGTGACGCCGGTGAAACCGTGCCTCTTGAGGACGTCCGCCCACATCTGGGGCGCGTACTGCCAGCGGAGCACGGTCAGTTCGCCGCTGCGGCCCTCCAGCCACTTACCGCGCATGGGCTGCGCCCCGTACGCGCCGGGGACCGGCTCCGCCTGGCTGAAGGCGAAGACACCACCAGGCGCGAGCCTCTTGGCGACCAACGGGAACAGACGTTCCGGATCGGTGAACCACACCGCGCCCCAGACGGAGTAGACGGCGTCATACGTGGCGGTGTTCGTCGCGAGGTGTTCGGTCGCGTCGGCGTGTACGAAGCTGAGGCGGGGCTCGTCCCTCCACCAGGTACTCGCGCGAGCCACCTGCACGGGTGAGAGGTCCACGCCGGTGACCTCGACGCCGTGACGGGCGAGGCAGACCGCTTCCTTGCCCTCCGCCGGTCCCAGATCCAGTGCGGTCGCCGGGCGGCCGAGCAGCTCATGGTCCGGGCCGTGGCCGGGATACTGCGTCCACTCGAAACGCCCGACCACGGGACGCGGCTGCTCCCCGGCCTCCCGGTGCGGCATGTAGGTGTCCCAGTACTCGGCGGGACTCTGTGGCGCACGGGGCACGGAACACCTCGGGTGGTCGGTGAGGCCTGGTCGAGCTGGTCACCGTACCCGCGCCGTCGTGCCGTCCGAGGGGGAACGAGCCAACGATGTCGGCGGTCGAACGCGTGAGTGCCCGAAGGCGCTCACGGCACCTTCGGGCACGATCTCTTGTAGCGGCTCAGTGGCAGTTCTCCCCAGGCCGGCACGGGCCGCATTTGCCGTAGTCGGCCTCCCACAGCTTCCAGTCGACGCCGAAGCCGTTGTCGGCCAGGATCTGCGCGGTCCGCTCGACGGATCCGTCGTACTTGAAGTCGATCTCAGGAATGTGTTCCAGGAACCGTCCGCCGAAGTTCCGGTGGCAGAACTCCCGGTAGTTGCGGGTGTCGAGGATGAAGACATGGACGGCGATGTCGACGGTGCGCCCGCAGCACATCTCCAGCCCCTGGCCCCACTTCTCCATGGCTGTGATCAGGTAGGAGACGGCAGCGTGGAAGAGCCGTGTCGCCATTACCTCGTCGAACGGGTAGTCCCTCATGAGGAGCTGGATCTCGCGGTCCCAGACCTCCGGTTTCACGTAGTCGCGGGGATCACGGAGCGTGGTCCTGACGGCAGTTGCCATGCTGGCCTCCGATGCGCCGGAACTCCGCCCGGTGGCGAAGTTCGCCCTCTCACAACACTGCCAACCGGCCTGTCACGGTGATCAGTTGGCGTCTCGCGCAAGCCGTTTGCAGAACGTGCACGCGCCGTGTACGACCCGCACCGGACCGGTTACGTTGAGCAGGCAGCCCTGCCGGAAAATGGCGAGTGGAGGCCCGGTGCGTGCCGAACAGTTGTGGGACTCGGGCGCGGTTCGCACGCTTGTCGCCGCTCAGGATCCGGGGGCTCTGATACGGCTGGGTCGCCTGGGTCACGGGTGGCGTCAGGCCGAACTGGGCAGCCGGATCGGGTGTTCCGCGTCGACCGTTTCACGACTGGAACAGCAAGGGCGACGCGCCGATCTGGATCTCGTCCGGCACGCCGCCCGAGAGGTGGGCATGCCGATCTATGTCCTAGCCGCGTCTCTCGGTCTTGTGGTGCCTCCGGCCACTAGAGTTGCGCCGGATTGGCCACGTTGTCCCGAGGAGGACCCGATGCGCCGCCGCTCACTGCTCGCCGCCGGCCTTGCCGGTCCCGCCGCGCTTCTCGTCGGCCTGGACGACGCTCTTGCCAGCATGCCCGACCCCACCGGTTCGCCGGTACCGTTCGACGGCCGTCTGGCCGTGGCCAGGGCGCACTTCGATGCCGGTCGCCACGACAAACTTCTGGCGGCCCTCCCCGGGCTTCTCGCTGACGCCCATCACACTGCGCGGACCCGCGAACCTCTGCCCCTCGCCCGCCTGTCGGCGACCTACAGCCTGGCCAGTCAAGTGCTCACTAAAATCGGCCGGTACGCGCAGTCCCGGCTGAGCGCGGACCGGGCCACCGTGTACGCAGACTGGTCGGGATCGCCGCTCGTCGCCGCAGCGGCGGCCCGCGAATTGAGCATCGTGCTCCGTCACCAGGACCAGCCCGTGTCGGCCCAGCGGCATATCCTCGATGCCGTCTCGAAGGTCGAAGAGACGGGCCTGCGGACCGACGCTCAGGCCGCCGCGTACGCACAGATGCTGTGCACGACCTCGTACACCGCGGCTCGTGCCGGCGACAGGGACCAGGCAACCGCCATGATCCATGCCGCCACCCTGGCGGCGCGCGCGCTGCCCCAGGAGGCCCCTGCCGGTCGTCTCTTCCCCATCACCCCGGCCGCAGTCGACCTCTACGCCGTCGGAGTCCATTGGGCTCTGGGGGACGCGGGAGCGGCACTCGAAGCAGGTCGCCGACTGCGGACCGAGCAGTTCCCTACCGCCGAACGCAAGGGCCGCATGCACACGGACCTCGCCCGTGCGTGGTGGCAGTGGGTGAAACCCGAGCAGACAGCGGCCGAGTTGCTGGCCGCTGTTCGCGTCTCTCAGGCGGAGGTCCGAGACCGCCCGGCGATCCGGAACATCGTCACTGATCTCCGTACACGCCACGCTCAGGTTCCCGGAGTACGGGCACTGGTCGCGGCCGTCGGCGTCAATACCTGACAGGGGCCGTACGTCGGCACCTGACCGTGCCCGGGAAGAGTGGGCCGCGCCTCCGGGGCTGAGGGGTCCCCCGAGGCGCGGCGGTCAGCGGCCCTGGTACGACACTCCGTCCGTGCGTAGCGGGCCGAGTACGGGCATCGCGCCCAGGACCTCGATCGGGATCACCGCTCCGGTGTCCGTGGCCTCCGGGCGGGTCAGGTGGATCGCCAGGTTCGCGATCTGCTGGGCGCGGTGGGCGCGGCCCTGGCGGGGGAGGTCCTGGGGGGTGCCGTAGGTGATGACGTTGACCGTGACGTCCGAGCCACGGCACTCGTGGACCAGGTGCCACGTCAGGCTCATCAGGTCGGCGTGCGGGGCGCCGTCCGCCAGGGCGGAGCCGCGGCCGAGGCCCCTGGTGGAGGCGATCAGGACGATCCGGCCGTGGCCGGCCTCGCGCATGCCGGGGAGCGTGCGGCCGATGATCGCGTTGGCGCGGGCCCGGGTGCCGGCCGCCGTCGCGAGGGAGGACTCCTCGCCCTGGCGGCCGTACCGGTCGGCGTCCACGACCAGGACGTCCACGACTCCGTGTCCCGTCTCGAACTCGGAGACGGCGGCGTCCAGCTGGAGCGCGTCGCTGACGTCGCACCGTACGTTGTACAGCTCGTCGGGCGGGGTCCCGCGCTCGTAGAGGAACCCGACCCAGTCGTCCTGCCGGGCGTACGCGGCGGCCACGCTCTCCGCGCTTCCGCTCGCCCCGCCGACGACCAGCACCGAACGGCTCACGTCTGCCACTCCCCCACTGTGCGTGACTTCGTGGTCGCGCAACGAGACCTGCGTTTCGGCGCTCGTCGGCCGGTACCAGGTCGTCCATCTGCGGGCGCGCCCCGGCCTCGGCAGCCGGTGGCCGGCGCCGACCGCCGCGTGCGCGCCGTGGCGCGCACCGGCGTGGGCCGGAGTGGTGTCGTACATGGGCTCATCGGATGCGGCACCCCTCAATGCGTCCACTCCAGCCTCTCGAAGACGTCCAGGACGGGTTGGTCGAAGCAGTCCGCCGGGCCGCGGCGGGCGCTCACGTCTGCGCGCCGAGGCAGGCGGCCTCGGCCGGGAGGAGTGTGGCCGACGCCGCCCAACTGCCTTGCTGCGCGACGATGTTGACCGGAGCGCCGCACTGCTTCGTCAGGATCTCGGCCAGCCGCGCGCAGTCGTCGTCCGGCGCGCCGGCCTCGGGGCCCACCTCGGGGCCCGCCTCGGCGGGGCCGGCCTGCGCGGGCACCGTCGCCATGGGCTCGGACGCGGGCGGTCCGTCCAGGATCGTGACGCTGACTCTTATGGCGACGGACTTGTCCTCGGGCCCGGTGGGCCGCTTCGTCACTCCGAGGTAGTAGCCGCTGACTCCGACGACACCCATGGCGTGCCGGGCGAGCTGGGCCGCGACCTCTTCGCAGGCCGCGATCTTCGCCTCGGGCCAGCCGAGTCCGGCCAGTTCCTTGCGGACGATGCGGCGCGCGACCTGGATCTGCTCCGGCACGGCCGGTAGTGAAACGTGCATGGCATCGGTTCTCCGTAGCCCCCCGCCTCGCACGCTCGATCAGCGTGTCGGCGGGGTCGGTTCCCGACCCTGGCGCGGCTGTCTGGGGGGTGCCGCGTAGGGGAACTCCGTGTTCCATCGTAGCCACGACCCGGACACTCTGCAACGTGACAGAGTCCTGATCGGCGGTATCGTGGTGGGCGCTGAACGGAGAGGAGAAGACCCTCCCCACCCGCGGACGCGAGGAGGGCCCGGTGAGTCAGCCACGGTCCGGCCCGACGGTCGCTCTGCGGTGTTTCGGCGCCGATCTGCGCCGCCGGCGCGAGGCCGCGGGCATGACGCTGCAAGGCGTCGCCGAGAAGATCAAGAAGGACCGGGCGACACCGGCGCGCTGGGAGAACGCGGAGACGGTGCCCAATCCGCGCATGGTCGCCGTCCTGCTCGATCTCTACGGAACGCCCACCGCCGAGCGGCCCGAGGTCCTGCGTGCGCTGGAGGAGGCGAAGAAGCCCGGGTGGTGGCACCCCTGGCGTGAGGTCGCCGAGGTCGGTGTCATCGATCTGGAGTCCGCGGCGACCGGCATCCGCTCGTACGCGCCGGGAGTGCTGCCGGACCTGCTCCAGACCACGGAGTACGCGGAGGCGCTGATGAGCCTGCGCAATCCGTACGAGGACCCCGCCGTACGGCGCCTCCGGCTGGAACTGCTGGAGGCCCGCAAGGCCCACACCATCAAGGGCAGACCGGGCGTCGCGAACAACGAGGACCGGGCCGGCCTGTGGGTGCTGCTGGAGGAGGCGACCCTGCGGCGCGAGGTGGGCGGACCCGGGGTGATGGCCCGTCAACTCGACTATCTTGAAACCCATATCGCCGATGTCGGATCGTCGGTGGCCATCCAGGTCATTCCGCCCGGCGTACCGCATCCGCTGGCCATCAGCCTCTGCGGCCATTTCGAGATTCTTCGCTTCAAGGAGTTCGGGATGGGCGAGAGGCTGATCCAGATCGGTCTCCACCCGGCCATGACGCTCATCACCGACGACTCCGAAGCAGTGGAGAACTACCGGGTGGCGGTGGATGTGACCAGCGGATACGCACCACCTCGCTTCACCCCTCTGCCCCTGTCGAGTAAGGACCTCGGATGAGCGACTCCGTACGCCCCGGAACCAATGTCATGCCGACCCTCCCCAACTCCGCGCGGATCTGGAACTACGCGCAGGGCGGCCAGGACAACTACCAGGTCGACCGGGAACTCGGCGATGTGATGCTGACCGAGTTCCCGGAGATCAAGACGGCCGCCATGGCGTCGCGCGCCTTCCAGGAACGGGTGGCGGACTACGTCGTCCGGCAGGGCGGGATCCGCCAGCTGCTGGACCTCGGCACGGGCATCCCGACGGCGAGTGCCACCCACGGCATGGCGCAGAAGGCGGCTCCCGAGTCGCGTGTCGTGTACGTCGACAACGACCCCGTCGTCCTCAACCACGCCAGTTCGCTGCGCAGTTCGCCCGAGGGAAAGATCCACTACCTCCAGCAGGACTTCCGTCTGGTGGACACGGTCCTTGAGGACGCGGCCCACACACTGAATCTGGACGAGCCGGTCGCCCTGCTCGTGCTCTCCACCCTCGGACACTTCAGGCCCGCCGAGGCGGCCGACCTGGTCGAGCAGTACACGAGCCGCCTCGCCCCCGGCTCCTATCTGGCGGTGTGCGACACGATCGAGACGCCCGGCGTGCTCAAGATGCAGGAGCACTACCTGGCGGCCGACCCCGAAGGGGCCTACCTCGCCCGTACGCCCGAGCAGATCGAGGCGTGCGCCCGGGGACTGACCCTGCTCCCGCCGGGCCTGCGCCCGCTGCCGGAACTTCTCGTCCCGGAAGGGCAGCCCGTTCCGGAAGGGGCCGCCGACTGTGTCCAGTGGGGGTTCGTGGCGGTCAAGCCGTAGCCGTACGGCTCGGTACGCGAAGGCCCAGCGGCCGTACGGAGCGAACAGTCGCCGTCCCCTCGCTCCGTACGGCCGGACAGTCACCCGCCGTGCGTACCGCGTGGGCGCAGCAGCACCGTCGCGACCAGCGCCGCGAACAGCATGATGCCCGTGGCCACCAGCAGTCCGACGCCGAAGCCGTGGACCGTACCGACGGTCACGGAGTCGGCGTCGGCTCCGTGGTCACGCAGATACGCCGCCGTCGCCGCCGTCGCGACCGTGTTGAACAGCGCCGTACCGACCGCGCCGCCCACCTGCTGACCGGCGTTGAACACGGCGGAGGCCGTCCCCATGTCCGCGTAGCCCACCTCCGCCGTCGCCAGGCTCGTCGCCGCCGTGAGGACGACGCCCAGGCCCAGGCCGATCAGCAGCTGCGCGGGCACCAGATACAGGGCGAGTACGTGCGCGCTGTCCGCCTCCAGGAAGGACAGGATCAGCAGCCCGGCGGCCATGGCGAGCAGACCCGGAACGATCAGGGTACGGACGCCCACACGGGACAGCAGCCGGCCCGCGATCAGCATCGAGCCGATCAGGGATCCGACGACCAGCACCATGATGGTGAGCCCGGCCTCGACGGGTGAGTAGCCGAGGACGGTCTGCGCGTAGTAGCTCAGGAACAGGAAGCAGCCGAAGAGCGCGGCCAGCATCAACGCGCAGACGAGGAACGCGGCGCCGCGCGCCCGGTGCCTCAACACCCTTGGTGGCAGCAGGGGTTGGCGTACGCGCGCCTCGACCGACACGAACATCACCAGCAGCGCGACGCTCGCGAAGAGCAGGACGAGCACCAACGGGTCGTCCCAGCCGCGCGATTCGGCCCGGCTCAGCCCGTGGACGAGCGCGGCGAGGCCGCTCACGCTGAGCAGCACCCCGGGGATGTCGAGCCCGCCCGACCGGTCTCCGGACCCGGCTTCACGGGGTACGTACGGCAGGCCGAGCAGCGCCACGGCCGCGATCGGCACATTGACCCACAGGCACCAGCGCCAGTCCAGGAACTCCGTGAGCACCCCGCCGGCCAGCAGCCCGACACCCGAACCGGCCGCGCCCATCGCGCCGTACACCCCGAACGCCTTCCCCCGCTCCTTCGGATCGGTGAAGGTCAGCGTCAGCAGCGACAGCGCGGCCGGGGCCATGGCCGCCGCGAAGACGCCTTGCAGCGCGCGGGCGCCGAAGAGGACGCCGGTGGTGTTCGCCGCGCCGCCGAGAGCGGAGGCGGCGGCGAATCCGATCAGACCGATGAGGAACGTACGGCGGTGGCCGACGAGCCCGCTGATCCGGCCGCCGAGCAGGAGCAGAGCGCCGAACGGCAGGACGTAGGCAATGATCGCCCACTGCCGGTCACCGTCCGACATGCCCAGCTCGCTCTGCATCGAGGGCAGCGCGATGTTCACGATCGTGCCGTCCAGCACGATCATGAGCTGGGCGAGGGCGATGACCATCAATGGCCACCAGCGCCGGCGATCCGGTGGGGCGTCCCGCTTCCGGCCGCTTCGGTCCAGCTGCTCTCCGTGCCCTCCTTGCCCTGCGTGGTCTCTGTGCTCACCGTGCTCTCTGCGTTCTCTGTGCTCTCTCTCGACTTGCTCGGACATGGCTCGGCCCTTCTCTAGAACGCTGTACCGGTACCGGTACGTTGTACTGGTCGAGCGCCATACTAGGCTCGCCGCGACACCGGTGATGAGGAGGTACGGGCCATCAAGGGGACGCGTAACGGCCAGAAAGGCCAGGTCACAGCTGGTGCGGGCGGTGCGAGAAGTGTGTGGCTGCGGGAGTCGCGGGCCGCACGCGAACAGCCCCCGCTGACCCGGGCGCGCATCGTGGACGAGGCGGTGGCCCTGCTGGACGAGGCGGGCATCGACGGTCTGACCATGCGCCGGCTGGCCGAGCGGATCGGCTCGGGCGTCACCACGCTGTACTGGCACGTCGACACCAAGGACGACGTCGTCGACCTCGCGCTCGACGCGATCCTCGGCGAACTCCCGCCCGCCGACGGGGGGGCCGGCCTCGAATGGCGCGCCGCCATCGTCGCGCTGCTGGTCGACTGGCGTACGACGATGCTCCGCCACCCCTGGTCGGCGGCGCTGCTCCAGCGCCCGACCCTGGGACCGAACCTGCTCGCCCGGATGGAGTTCCTCCAGGCCACCCTCGCCCGCGCGGGCTTCACCGGCGCACATCTGCACGCCGCGACGTGGACGCTCTACAACTACCTGATGGGCGCGACGGTGGCGCGGGCCAGCTTCGAGCTGTCGGAGGAGGACCGCGAGACGGCGCAGCGGCGGCTACGGGACCGGAGCGCGGAGTACCCGACGCTCAGCGCGAACCAGTACATGCTGGAGGACGACTGGGACGGCACGTTCGTGACGGGACTGGGATACGCGCTGGACGGGATCGCGGCGGCGGCGACCCGCGACGCGCCGTCGCCCGGCATCGCCTAATCTCGGCTTCGTGAACGCTACTTGGGACCCCACGGCGGCGGGCGTGCTGCGGCTGCCCTCCGGCCGGCTCGTACGCGGCCGGGGGCTTCGGCACCCACTCCCGGCCGGACCGGCGCCGGCCTTCGCGCTCTATCTGCTGGGCAAGGAACCGCCCGCCGTGGAGTGGGAGGCCCGCTGGGTGCGCTGGCCCGACTTCCGGCTGCCGACCGACCGGGCCGGCGCGGCGCAGTCGCTGCGCGAGGCACTGGCACGGGCCGGGGACGAACGGGTCGAGGTCGCCTGCGGCGGCGGACGGGGACGTACGGGTACGGCCCTGGCCTGCCTCGCCGTCCTGGACGGCGTGCCGAACGCCGAGGCCGTCGCCTACGTCCGCGAGCACTACTCCCGACACGCGGTCGAGACGCCCTGGCAGAAGCGCTACGTGTCGCGCTTCGCGTAGGCCAGGGTCGCCAGGTCGCCAGGTCGCCGGGTCGCCGGGTCGCCGGGTCGCCGGGCGTCAGCTCACCACCGCGCCCGACGCCAGCAGCAGATCCGGCAGCGTGCCCTCGAACTCCGTTATCAGGCGCAGCGCCAGCGCCCAGCCCTCCGGATCGCCCGCCAGATGTTCGGCCGCGAGCGCGGCGACCGCCCGGCGGGTCTCCCGGACCTCGTCGGTGGCGGGTGCGTCACCGGGAGCCAGCGCCCTGTTCAGAAAAGCCACGGTCGCCCGCGCCGGGAACCCGGTCCGCACCACGTCGGACAAGCTGATCTGACCGAGCGCGTGCGCCTTCTCCAGCCAGCCGCAGCGGCTGTTGCTGTCCACCGGCATCGGAAGCTTCGCCAGCATCTCGAACGCCGTGGGCGGCTGCGCCCCCCGCCGGGGCCGGTAGTGCGGGTGGGACAGCCGCAGGTCGGCCGGGGCCGACTCCGCGACGAGCGCGGCCGGGCAGCCGTCCAGTGCGGCCAGGCGGACGAGGAGGCGGTCGTGCAGGGGCTTCGCTTCGTGGGCCGCCGCCAGCTCCGCCCAGGGGACCGGCCCCGGGCCGACCTCCTCACCGAGGAGTTCGAGGGCCTTCTCCAGGTCGTCCTTCTCGGGGCCGGCCCCCTTGTCGGACAGGAAGTCCGCCCGCCCCGCCGGGCTCGTGGCGGCCTCGAACGCGGCACGCAGCAGGGCCGGTACGGCCGGCCGGGAGCCGGCGTCTCCGGAGTCCTCGTCTCCAGGGTCCGCGTCCCCGGGGTTCGCGTCTCCGGGGTCCGCGTCCAGCGCCGCGCGTCCCGCCGTCAGGGTCCCCGGCGACAGGGGGTGCCTGGGCTGGCGCTTACGGCCCGGGAAGTCCGTCTCGTCCAGCAACTCCCGTACCCCGGCGGGGCCGTGGCGCTCCCAGAGCCGTATCAGCATGTGCAGTTCCAGCGCGGGGGTGTGGATCTTCGCCCGTGGACTGCCCAGCAGAATGCGGCACAGCACCGGGTCGCCCGAGTCCGCGCAGGCCAGCAGCCAGGGGCGGCGCGCGCTCTCCCGCACCCCGTGGATCAGGGACTCCGTCAGCGGGAGCCGGTCGGCGGCGGGGGTGTCGGCGGAGACACCGTCCCGCCACTGCCGGCCGGACAGCACATGGCGGCGCTGGGCGGGGGTGAGATCGGTGTTCAGGAAGAGCGCGGCGTTGGTCTCGGGGTCGTTGTACTCGATCAGCTCCTCGATCACCTCCGGCCGGGTGTCCCAGCTCGACGCGATGCCCGCGAGGACGGACGGCCCCCGCAACTCGACTATGTGATCCCGCAGTTCGGGGGAGGGCCGGTGCCAGAGCAACAGCTGCTGGATGGCGCGCACGTCCATGTGCCCGCCGAGCGCGAGGCGTGTCGGGTGGTCCGCTGCGTCGTAGAGCCGCAACCAGGCCTGCCGGCCGTTCGGCAGTCTGCGGCTCGGGAATTCGGCTTTCTTCGGGTTGGGCCAGGTCTTCCCACGGTGCTTCGGCGTCTCGGCGAGTGCGGCGTCGATCAGCGCGGTGACGGTGCCGGAGAAGCGCGAAAGCAGCGCGTACACCGCTCGCCAGGGAGCGAAGTCCAAGCCCAGACGGGCCACTTGGGCGGCCAGGGCGGCTCGTACCTCTTCGTTGTCGTGCGGCAGTGCGCACAGCAGATTGCGGGCCGGAGCGATCTCCCTGAGGAGTCGGTCGACGGGGAGGGCGCCCGAGTCGATCCCGGAGCGCAGGAGTCGGGACAGGCCGTGCGTTTCGAGGTCGGCGGCACGGGGGCTCGCCACCATCGACCAGTGAACGGCGCCTCCGGGCCCCTTGCTGTTCCAGCTCCTCTCGAAGGCCGCGAGGGCCAGCTCCTCCGGACAGTCCGGGTGCGCCCACAGCGAGGTGAGACCCGTCTCGTAGAACGGCACGGCGCGGTGCTCCGCGACCAGTTCGTCCCAGTCCGGGGCGCCCAGGGTCCCCGGGAGCTGTATCGAGCCGCGGAAGCTGTTGTCCCTGAGGTCCTCGATCAGTTCCTTCGTCGTGCCCGGGTGGCGCTCCCATGTGCGCTGGATCTTCGGGGGGTTGCGGTTCGGAGGCATGAGCCTCGGGAGGTCGCCGTTCGCCTGGCCGGTGGCCGCGGTCCGCGCGTGCGCGACCAGTTCGGGGAAGGGCGCCAGCAGGGCCGGCTCCAGCATCTCCCGGCGCCGGGACGACAGCAGCTTCGCCGGCAGGCCGTCCTCCGCCCGCCAGCCTGGGTCGTCGGCCGTGGCCACCGCGCCCGCCCACACCGCAGCGCGCTGCGCGGGCGTACGGTCCCACTCCTTCTCCCCGTACAGACTCACGGCCAGCGCGGGATCGCCCAGCGCGGCCAGCCGGTCGAAGACCTCCCCGCGATACGCGGCGGACCGGACGAGCGGGGTGAACAGCTCCGGGTCCCGCGAGGCGAGCAACTCCTCCAGCAGCGACGGCGACAACGGGGCACGGCTGTCCAGCAGGCTGAGGGTCTCCTCCCGGATACGAGGGATCAGCGCACGGGTGAGGTCCTGGCCGGCGAGGGCGTAGACGGCGGATACGGCGGTGTGGTCGGCGATACGCATCAGGGTGGCTCGGGCTCTTTCGAAGTGACTGACGGGGAGGAGGAAGACCGGAAGACGACGGGGGGGACGAGACGGTACGGGCCGGGGCCCGCGTCACGAAGAGGCGGCGAGCTGCTTCATCCGGGCCAGCGCGCCCACCCAGTAGCTCTGCCGGGCCGGCGTCTGACCGACGAGATAGGTGGCGCGCAGCTTCGGCGGCAGCAGGCGCAGCACCCGGGCCACCACCTCGGGGTGCCGTTTGAGCTGGGACAGTTCGGCGTTGGCCAGCACCCGGTGCACCACGTCCGTGTCGTTGGTCCCCTCGGAGGAGATCTCCGACGCGACGGCCAGACGCTTCTCCCACAGATCGACGTCCCGCACCAACTCCTTGAAGCCGAGCGCCACTTCCTGCCCCATGCCGTCCAGCCTGGCTTCGAGCGCGGTCAGCGGCACCGGTGCGAACTCGCCGTCCCCGAGATAGATCAGGCCGGACATCAGCGGCTGCCCGGCCAGCCGGAGTTTGATCAGGCGCTCCAGCGTCCGCTTGGTGATCCAGTCGCGGGCCTCGTCGTCGATGTCGTTCTTCCACCATTCGAGGACGGTCTCCGCGACCTCGCCGTACGCGGCGATGAGCCATTCGTTCGCCGGGATGTCCTCGGGCCGCACCTCGTAACTGACCGTGAAGCGGCTGGCCTGCGCCACGTTGTTCCGGCTGACCTGGAGCTTTCTGCCCAGGTGGTACGGAGGATTCTGGAGGGCTATCTGGGCGCGCAGGCCCTCCACCGGGCGTCCGGCCAGCGACCACTCCTGGGTGATCTCCATCAGCTTGGCGAACGCGGCCTTGTCCTTGGGCCGGTTGTACTCGTCCCAGACGATCACCTTCTCCCCCGGCCCCGAGAGCGCCCGGGTCAACAGGGTGTCCAGCCGTCCGTCGGGCGTGGGCACCGGCACGCACAGATCCTCGACGTTGGTCACCGGGAGCGAGAAGTAGACCGGCTCCGCGCCGAGTTCCTCCCGGACGACGCTCTTGGTGATCTCCGTCTTCCCACAGCCGGGCGGCCCTTGCAGGAGCACCGCCCAGTTCTCGCGCAGCGCGGTGCGCAGGATACGGCGTACGGGGTCGGCCACGGTCCGCGGATTGGCCACGCCCACGGCGCCCGCGACGGCGTCCAGGACCTCGGCCGTACGGTCGGCGCCCTCCGCGCCGTCCTTCCGCTGGTCGCGCAGCGCCAGCCGCACCCCGCCCACCAGCGGCAGCCCCCAGCTCAGCGGCAGTCCGGCGCGCGCGCAGTCCAGCACATGCTCCAGTGTGCGCGGGGAGAGCAGGGCACGGAGCCGGGGTGGCAGAGCGGCCCAGATCCGGAAGACCTCGGCGAGGTCCCAGTCGGCGTACCGCGCGGCGAGGGTGTGGCGCCAGGCCGTGTCGTTCGCGGTGAGGCGCAGGGTGACCATGCGGTCGAGCACGGCGAGGTCGCTGCGGGCGGAGCCGGTCTCGGTCAGGGACTCGTTGTCGGAGAGGAAGACACCGACGCAGCCCAGCGCGCGCAGGTCGTGTTCGCCGAGGGTCCAGTTGCAGGCGATCTGCATGAGCTGGGACTGGATCGTCTGGCCGGCCTGCAACGAGTCGTCGATGAGCAGCACGAAGGGCTCGCCGGGGTCGAGTTGGCTCATGATCAGTTGGGTGAGGACCAGCTCACCCGTCCCGCCGTCCCGGACGGGTGCGTTCATCAGGAGGTCGTCGGGCGTGAGGTTGGCCGCCGGGACGAGGACGACGCGGGTGCCGGGGTGGGCGGCCGGTACATGGCTGAGGAAGGTGGACGTCTTGCCGATGCCGTGCTCGCCGAAGACCTGGCCGGTCTGCCCCATGGCGATCATGGCGTCGATGAACTCGGCCAGGCGCCCGCCCGGTTGACGGCCGGCCGGCCGCTCCGGATAGGTGGCCGTGACGGGCCAGGGGGTGTCGTGGGCGGTGTCGGTCTTGGTCACGGTGATGGGATCCAGTCCTCGTGCGTACGTGCGCCGGGATGCGCGATGCGTGCGGGGTGGCCGGGCGCGCGCAGGCGCGCACCGACGTAAGGAATGGAGAGACCGCGCGGTCGGTGGTCGGCGGTCGGTGGTCAGGGGTCGGCGGTGGCGGTCGGCGGTGGCGGGACGCGGCCTGCGGTCGGCGGTCGGCGGTCGCCGGTTGTGGTACACGGTCACGGTCGCCGGTCGTGGGATGCGGTCACGGTCGCCGGTCGTGGGATGCGGTCAGCGGTCGGCGTCGTCAGCCGTGGGCAGCCGTCGCAGGTCGTCGGCCGACATCAGCTGTCACCTGTTGTGACGCGGTGGCAGGCCATGGGCGGGCTGTGGCGGTCCGGCCAGTCGTCGCCGCCGTTGGTTATCAGCCATATCCAGTTCTCCGGCCGGGCGGGGGTCACACGCGGCGCGTGACCGTCGGTGACCATGATCACCGCGTCCGGCTCCACCTCGCACCGCTTCCCGCCGACCTCCCCGCGCCCCTCCACGTACGCGACGACCTTGCCGAAGTCCGTGCCCCCGCCGCCCAGTACCCGCTCCCCCGCGACGAACGGCATGACCTCGCCGTCGAAGCTCAGCCAGTGGGTCTCGACGCCGTCGGTGCGGCCGATCAGGGTCATCAGCCAGTCGATCACCCGCTGGGGCATGGAGCCCGAGGTGTCGATGGCGACGACCACGACCTTCGTCCGCTCCCTGCCGCGCCGGGACAGCATCGGGTCGTGCCCGAGCGCGAGGAGCACCGCGCCGTGCTTCCTGGGATAGATGAGCCGTTCGCCGTCGCGGAGTTTGGAGGCGAGCGTGTCCGTCAGCCAGCGCTTCCACCACTCCACGCGACGGGTGGGCTCGGTCCGGCCGCGCAGCGCGCCGAGCCCGAGGCGGCCCCACAACCTGCCGACCCGGTCGCCGCCGCCCTCGGAACGGTCCGCGAGGTGCAGGATCTCGTCGCGGGCGATGCCCTCGCCGCGCAGGGCGGCCCGCAGCACATCCGCGAGGACGCCCTCCACGACCTGGCCCACGGTCTCGTCGTCCAGAGGGATCCCGCCGATGAGCAGATGCGGGCAGACGGCAGCCCCGAAACCGGCGGGCACGGGCGGGTCGCTCATGCGCTTCAGCTCGCCGTACACACTCATGTCCGTCTCGACGAAATGCCCGTACGACAGCGGCTCCAGGCCCTGCGCCCGCAGATCCGTCTCGTACCGGGCATGGACCTCGTGCGGGTCGATCCCCACCGGCTCGCGCACGTCCTCCATCAGACGGGTGGGCAGCTTGGCGCGCAGCCGCCGCATCACCACATGGTTGATGGAGACCTCGGCGGCCAGCGTGAACACGGGGTCCGCGCGCAGCTCCGCGTCCACGTACAGATGCCGGTGGATGAGATGGCGCGCCTCGTGGAAGAGCACGAAGCGCACCCCGTCCGCGCCGATGGCCACGAAGAACTCGGGGTTGTACAGAAGGACGCAACTGCCGTCGCCGGTCGCGACCACCGCCGCCGTCTCCACGGCCAGGGTGGGGATCTGCTGATGGCATTTGGTGTACAGCCAGGAGGCGATCGCGCTCTCGCGCACGCCGAAGTCGAGCATCGCGGCTTCCTTGAGGAGCCGGCCCTTCTCGGTGACGACGGGGTCGGGCGGATCGTCCAACAGCCGTCGCCAGTCCCGCAGTTCGACGGCGCCGGTGAGGGTGTTCGTGGGCGCTTCGGTCATGGGAAAAACCCTAGCGGCGAGGTCTGACATCCCGTCGGCGTCACCCGGCCCTGTGGATAACTTCGCCGACGCCGACGGTGCCGACACCCACACGGACACCGGCGGTCCCGGTCCCGCGGGCGTCAGGCCGGCCACTCCCACGACATGCCGTGTATCCCCGCCGGGCATTTCGGCGGCAGCATGTGCGCCGAGTTCGAGACGTCCAGAGCGATCTGCCGGCTCCTGGTCATCTCCGCGCCGATCCGTTCCCGGTAGTAGCGATGGCAGCTCACCGGCAGCGCGCCCGGGTCGAAGTAGACGTGCAGCAGATACTCCCGCAGGCTCACCCGCGTACGGCGCTCGTGATACGTCGAGGCCTCGCGGCTCGGCGTGAGCGAGATGGTGTAGTCGGCCACCACCGTCTCGTTCTTGGCCAGTTCACCACCGAACAGGATCTCCGTCACGATGCTCCGCCGCTCCGGCAGGAACTCCACGCGGCCGAGCTTGCCGCAGCGTACGGTGACGTCCACCGACGCCGTCGCCGGATCGTCGATGACATGCACGGCGGTCATCCGGCTCGCGCCGTCGCGCGTGGCGCGCAGCACCTGGTTCACGGACATCTGCCGTATGCAGCGCTCCGCGTCGAGGTGGATCGTCTCGTGGATGACGAGGGAGGTGACGTCCTCGTTGAAGCGCGCGAAGTCCGCGCCGAGGGCCTGCTCCACGTCCGAGTTCTCGCCGAAGACGCGGTGCGAGGCGGACAGGTCGAGCAGTTCGGACGTCGTACGGCCGCGCGGCCGACCGGGTCGCAGGAGAGAGCGCAGAGCGCCTTCGGGCAGGGCGAGTATGTCCTCCAGCGCGTCCACGGCCCGTAGGGACTGCGCACGCTCGGGCTGGCTGCGCCCGCGCTGCCAGTAGCTGAGGGTGGCGAGGCTGACCCCGATGCCCTGGGCTTCGAGCCGGTCGCGTACGCGCTCCAGGGAGAGTCCGCGGCGGCGCAGGGCGTCACGGAAGACGTCCGCGAACGTCACTTCCGCGTCCCCGGCGACGGTCACGTCCATGGCTCGCTCCCTCCCAATGATTCCTCGCCCGAATCCGCGCCCATGCCCGAACTGCGGTTCGAGCCCACGCCCGAGCCCGATGGTAAGCGGACGACGAAAGCCGCCCACCGGGAAGGGTGGGCGGCTCCGCCGCGGCTCTCCGGGGGCATCGGAGAGCGGGATGGTGGCTCAGTTGGTGTTGAGCGTCAGCTTGTAGTGCGAGAGCGCGTCGGTGAGCGGCTGGAAGTACGACGAGCCACGGGTGTTCACGCCGGTGCAGTTCTGCCCGATCGGGCCGCCGGAGGTCATGCCCTGCGCCTGGTTGCCCGAGATGTACGCGCCGCCGCTGTCGCCGCCCTCCGTGCAGACGGTGGAGCTGCCGAGGCCGGTGACGACCGTGTCGGGACCGCCGTTGGCGTCCGTGTACGTGACGGTGACGTTGTACGAGCCGACCGTGCCGCAGGTCCAGCCGGTGGTCTGGCCGGACTTGCACATCGCCGAACCCTGCGACGCGCGCGTGCTGCCCCGGACCGCGACATTCCCGGCCTGGCCGTACGTGGTGACCTGCGTGCCTATCGAGTCCTCGGCGTCGACCGCCGCTATGCCCATGTCCACGCTGCGCGTGCCGACGGCGAAGCGCGAGTTCGTGCCCTTGGCGAACTTGACGTTGTTGTACGCGAGGTCCGGCAGGTCCTCGATGCAGTGCCCGGCGGTCACCAGGTACTGCTTGCCCGCCGCGTCACGCGCGCCGAAACCGACCGAGCAGATGTAGCCGTTGAACGTCATCCGGCTGCCCGGGGGCACCACGGCCTGGGTCTCCAGACGCTCCTGGCCACGGATGACGCGTACGGCGTCACCGTGCTTGCCCGCGGCCTTGATGAACGAACGGGCGGCGGTGCCGCTGTCGCTGCTCACCTCCACCGTGACGGTGTCGGAGGCGAGGTCGACCGACCACGAGGAGACGCCGACCGGCACCTGCTTGACGGCCTTGGCGTCCAGCTCGCTCTTTATTCGGTCCAGCGCGGACTTGCCGTGCTCCGGTACGCGGGCGGTGAGGCCGGCGTCCGCGAGCCGAGCGGCGGATCTCGCGTCCGGCGCGTTCACGGTGAGCGTGCCCGCCTTGGTGAAGAAGGCGCCGTCGGTCTTGATGCCCTGCTTGTTCACGGCGGCCAACTCACGCTGCTGCGCGGCTTCGTGGTCGAGCCGGTCGACAGCCGCCTGCTCGCTGCCGCCGAGCGTCTTGGCGAGCGCCGCGACCATCTCGGGCTGATACCGGGGCGCCTGTCCCGTGGCACCGGACGGGTCGGCGGCCTGCGCGCCGGTCACGGCGGAGGCCGAGAGCAGGACGCCGGTGACGGCGGCGACGAGATATTTCCGGGAGACCTGCACGGTGCTTCCTCTCGTTATCGGAGCAGCGCCGAACAGCGCGCGTCGAACCCCCGGGGGAAGGGGGCGGGCCGACGCGTGCGTTCCTGGGTGGGCGCTCATCCGGCGACGTGGATGGGGGGTGTGTGGGGCGTCGCGGGATGAACTCTCGCCGAACGCTCCCTTTCCGGACAAGGCCTGGCCGGGGAGGGATTTTCAACAGAGTTGCGGATAACTGTTGAGAGGAAGTGGCAGGGGCAGGGGCAGGGGCGGGGGTGCCGGCCGTTCACTCGCTCACTCGAAGGCCTGGGCCACGGCGAGGCTGTCCTCGTACACGTGGTTACGGACGATGAGACCGTTCCCGACCGTGAGGTGCAGTGCGAACCGCGCCCGGTACGCGCGCCCGGTGGACCGGGCCGTCTGCCGGATCTCACCCGTCACGACGGCGTCGTTCCCGTCGACCAGGATCCGCTCGATCTCGGTGCCGACCTCCTCGGGCACATGGTGCTCCCGGAGTTCGCGGTAGTTGGCCGCCGCGTCGGCGCGGCTGGTCCGGTGCCTGATCCACGGCGTGGCGGCCCGGCCGTGCTCGGCCTCGGGCCAGTCCAGCTGCCAGTCGACCTCGTCGGCGTACAGCTCGGCGATACGGTCCGGGTCCCCCGCGCCGATCCTGCTCAGCAGTTCCTGGACCACCTGGCGTGTCTGCGTACTCGCGTCTGCCGACATGACTCGTCCGCTCCCCTTGTCCCTGCTCGCGCCGCGTCCCGTCGACGCGGCGTGTGACCACATCCTGGCCGGGCGGGCGGGCCGTGGCGATTACCCCTGAGGTAAGGAGGAGCTGATCTCCAGCACCGCGCCGTTGCTGTTCACACCCTGGAGAACCACGGTGACCGCCATGCCACCGGCCCGCCTGAAAGTGCCCCGCGCCCCCTTCTCGGAGAGGTTCACCCTGACCGCGCCGCCCGACGGGTAGGCGTGGCGCACGGTCACCTTGGAGCCGTTCCGGGCCACCTCCAGCGTCAGATCGCGCACCTTGATGTCGGTCGACACCTTCATGACCCGGACCTCGCAGGCCCCGTCGGCGCAGGCGGCGAGGGAGGTGCCGTCGGCCGCGGGCGGAAGCGGCGGCGCCGGTTCGGGTGGCTCGGAGGGCCCGGACCTCGCGCGCTCGGCCTGCCGCGCCGCGACACAGCCCGGAGAGTTGGCGGCGCGCTCGAAGGTCCCGTCCTCCTGTACCAGGTCGTCCCAGCTCGGGTTCGGTTCCTTGATCTTCGCCACGAGCGAGGTGACGCGTTCGGCACGGTCGGCCTTTTCCCGCGCGGAGAGCCCGGCTAGAGCGCCGGCGTCTGACAACTCCCTGACCTCGGGCCGAACGCGGTCGATCTCCCGCAGATAACTGGCGCGCAGTCGCTCCGTGTCGGGAATCCGCATCAGCGAGTCCACCGCTCCGAACCCCCGGGAGATGTCGTCCAGGGCCGACGAGGCGGACGCCAGATAGGTGGAGGCGGAGGCAGCAGAGGCAGAGGCGGCAGAGGCGGGGCTCGCGTCGAACGTGCCGGCCTTCTCGGCACTGTCCGCTCTCAGTGCCTTCAGGGATGCGATGCTCTCGCACATCCCTTCGCTCCACTCCGTCAACCTCGGGTTGAAGAACGGCTGCGGGGTGTCCCCGGAGAATTCGTCGCTCTCGCCGTCGTCCGTCCCCGTTCCCGCCCCCGCCATGAACAGGACGCCCCCCACGGCCACCACCAGCGCGCCGACCGCGAGCCCCATCTCGCGCCGCCGTCCAACTCCCCTGCTGAACATACGAGTTTCCCGCCCCCCCGGCTCAGCTCCACTCCGGCGTGGAGCCTAGTCCCGCCGGGTCACGACCACCGCCGCCTTCAGGTCGGACCAGAACTCGGGGGTCACCGCGACCCCGTAGCCCAGCCGGTAGACGGTGGTCGTCGCCCGCCGGCGTACCCGAAGCCGTACCTCCGTCGGGCCCGGGTGCGTCTTCAGGATCTCTTTGAGTTGGCGGACCGAGTCGGGCGTGACGTGCGACTCGTGCATGTCGAGCCGTACGGGCGCGTGTGCGCCGATGTCGGTCAGGTCGGGGACCCGCATCTCCATCGCGACCAGGCGCGGGACGTCCTCGCGTTTGTCGAGGCGGCCCTTGACGAAGACGACGGTGTCCTCGACCAGTTGGGTGGCCACCAGCTGGTACGTGGCCGGGAAGAACATGCAGTCGAGGGACCCGGCCAGGTCCTCCACGGTGGCGATGGCCCACGCGTTGCCCTGTTTGGTCATCTTCCGTTGGAGGCCGGAGATGATGCCACCGATCGTGACGACCGCGCCGTCCGCGTGCTCGCCGCCGGTGAGCTGGGAGATCGACGCGTCGGAGCGCTCCGAGAGGACATGCTCGATACCGAGGAGCGGGTGGTCGGAGACGTACAGGCCGAGCATCTCCCGCTCCTGGGCGAGCAGATACGACTTGTCCCATTCCAGGTCGGAGAATTCGACGTCCAGCCCGAACCCGGGCCGCGCTTCGGACTCGGGTTCGTCGTCCCCTCCGAAGAGGTCGAACTGGCCCTCCGCCTCCTTCCGTTTGATCTGTACGACGTTGTCGATCATCGGCTCGTGGTGCGCGGCCAGGCCCTTCCGGGTGTGGCCCATCTCGTCGAACGCGCCCGCCTTGATGAGGGATTCGACGGTGCGCTTGTTGCAGACGACCGCCTCCACCTTGTCGAGAAAGTCGGGGAAGGTGGCGTACTTCCCCTTCGCCTTCCTCGACCGGACGATCGAATCGACCACGTTCGTGCCGACGTTCCGCACCGCTGTGAGTCCGAAGAGAATGACGTCGTCACCCTGCGCGGCGAAGTTCGCCACCGACTCGTTGACGTTCGGCGGGAGCACCTTGATGCCCATGCGCCGGCACTCGTTGAGATAGACCGCCGACTTGTCCTTGTCGTCCCGTACGGAGGTGAGCAGCGCGGCCATGTACTCGGCCGGGTGGTTCGCCTTGAGATACGCCGTCCAGTACGACACCAGCGCGTAGGCCGCCGCGTGCGCCTTGTTGTACGCGTATCCGGCGAACGGCACCAGGACGTCCCACACCGCCTGTACCGCCTCGTCGGAATACCCGCGCTTCCGGCAGCCGTCGCGGAACGGGACGAATTCCTTGTCCAGGACCTCTTTCTTCTTCTTGCCCATGGCCCGGCGCAGCAGGTCCGCCTGGCCCAGGCTGTAGCCGGCCAGCACCTGTGCGGCTTTCTGGACCTGTTCCTGATAGACGACGAGTCCGTAGGTGATCCCGAGGACATCCTTGAGCGGGTCGGCCAACTCCGGGTGGATCGGGGTGATTTCCTGCTGTTTGTTCTTGCGGAGCGCGTAATTCGTATGGGAGTTCATGCCCATCGGGCCCGGCCGGTAGAGCGCGGTGACGGCGGTGATGTCCTCGAAATGGTCGGGCTTCATCAGCCGCAGCAGCGAACGCATCGCGGTCCCGTCGAACTGGAAGACGCCGAGCGTGTCGCCGCGACCGAGGAGTTCGAAAGTTCTCCGGTCGTCGAGCGGCAGCGACAGCAGTTCCAGATCGATGCCCTTGTTGGTGCGCACCATGGTGACGGCGTCGTCCATGATGGTCAGATTTCGCAGACCCAGGAAGTCCATCTTCAGCAGGCCGAGCGATTCGCACTGCGGATAGTCCCACTGCGTGATCGTGACACCGTCGGTGTGCCTGACCCAGACCGGCACATGGTCGGTGATGGTCTCGCTGGACATGATCACGCCGGCCGCGTGCACACCCATCTGCCGCACCAGGCCCTCGACACCCTTTGCCGTGTCGATGACCTTCCGCACGTCGGGCTCGTTCTCGTACATCCCCCGGATCTCACCGGCCTCGTCGTAACGAGGATGCGTCGGATCGGTGATGCCGGAAAGCTCGATCCCTTTCCCGAAGACATCGGCGGGCATGGCCTTGGTGAGCCGATCACCCATCGCGTACGGATAACCCAGCACGCGCGCCGAGTCCTTGATGGCGTTCTTCGCCTTGATCTTTCCGTAGGTGCCGATCATGGCCACCTTGTCGGCGCCGTACTTCTCCGTCACATACCGGATCACCTCCACCCGTCTGCGCTCGTCGAAATCGATGTCGACGTCCGGCATCGACACCCGTTCGGGATTGAGGAACCGCTCGAAGATCAGACCGTGTTCGATCGGGTCGAGGTCGGTGATGCCCATCGCGTACGAGACGAGTGACCCGGCGGCCGAACCGCGCCCAGGGCCGACCGCGATGCCGTTGTTCTTGGCCCACATGATGAAGTCCGCGACGACCAGGAAGTACCCCGGGAACCCCATTTCGATGATGATGCCCATCTCGTACTCGGCCTGCCGCTGATACTGCTCGCGCACACCTCCCGGAAAGCGGGCGCGGAGACCACGGGCCACTTCCTCGCGGAACCAGGTGACTTCGGTGAAGCCCTCGGGGATGTCGAACTTCGGCATCAGGTTCCGCTCCTGGAACCAGCCCTCCGTATCGATCTGCTCCGCCACCAGAAGCGTGTTCGCACACCCCTCCCGCCACGCGTCCGACGAATCGACCGCGTACATCTCATCCGTCGACTTCAGGTAATAACCCGTCCCGTCGAACCGGAACCGGTCCGGATCCGACAGATTCTTACCCGTCTGAATACACAGCAGCGCGTCATGCGCCGTCGCCTCGTTCGCATACGTGTAATGCGAGTCGTTCGTCACCAGCGGCGGGATCCCCAGCTTCTTCCCCACCTCCAGCAACCCGTCCCGCACCCGCCGCTCGATCTCGATCCCGTGATCCATCAACTCCAGGAAATAACGGTCCTTCCCGAAGATGTCCTGGTAATCCGAAGCCGCCTGCACCGCCTCGTCGAACTGCCCCAGCCGCAACCGCGTCTGCAACTCACCCGACGGACACCCCGTCGACGCGATCAGACCCTCCGACCACTTCGCGATCGTCTCCCGGTCCATCCGCGGCCACTTCGTCAGCCAGCCTTCTTTGTAGGCGTCGGACGACAGCCGGAACAGATTGTGCAGACCCGTCTTGTTCGCCGCCCAGATCGTCTTGTGCGTATAACCACCCGAACCGGAGACGTCGTCCCGCTTCTGATGCGGCTGCCCCCACTGCACCTTCCGCTTGTTGCGCCGCGACTCCGGCGCCACATACGCCTCGATACCGATGATCGGCGTCACGCCCGCCTTCTTCGCCTGATGGAAGAAGTCGTACGCGCCATGGAGATTCCCATGGTCCGTCATCGCGATATGAGACATCCCCATCTCATTGCACGCCTTGAACATGTCCCCCAACCGCGCCGCACCGTCCAGCAGCGAGTACTGAGTGTGGACATGGAGATGGGTGAAAGGCCGCCGGGTGAAAGGCCGTCGCTGCTCCGACCCCATCGCCGCCCCGTTCATGCGTCGGAGTCGAGGCTCCGGGCGATGGCCCGCAGACCGGCGGCGATCTCGCTCGCCGACGGGGCGTGTTCGGGGTCGATGAGCCACTGCTGCGTCAGTCCGGCGACGAGCGCCATGTGCACGGAGCCGACGGCGCGGGCGGTCGCGGCGTCGGCCGATCCCTCGGCGCCACCGATGCCGTGCAGATCGGCGGCGAGCTGGGGGCGCGCGCTCTCGTACGCCTCCGCGATCTGCGCGCGCACCTCGGGGAACCGCTCGGCCTGCGCGAGCGATTCACTCGCGGCGACGAGCAGCGGCCGGTCGGTGACCTGGGAGTCGATGATCCGGGCCCACATGGCTTCGAGCCGGGCCCCGGCGGGAGTGGTGTCCGCCGCCTCCGGCGAGGGCTCTTGGACCTTGGCGCCCCATTCGTGGATCGACTCCAGCATCGCGGCGTTGAGCAGCGCCTCCTTGGAGCCGTAGTGGTAATTGATCGTGCCGAGCGGCGCGTTGGCGGCGGCGGCGATGTCGCGCGACGTCGTGTGCGCGTAGCCGCGCTCCTCCAGGCAGCGCCTGGCCCCGGCCATCAGCTTTTCGCGGTGTCCCATGGAGACACCGTACCGTAGAGTTGAACATCCGTTCAGAACGTTGGTTCAGAACACTGGTTCAGGTGGTGTCCTTGATGAGCGGTACGTCCCGCGACAACGCCCGGAATCCGACGCCGTAGTACAGCCCGCGCGCCTGCGGATGTCCCGGCGCACCGAGGCACGCGACGGTCATACGGAGGGCCCCGGCCGCCCGCGCCAGTCCCAGGCGCCGGTGGTCGGGACGCGTCCCCACCGGCTCGAACTCGGCGGTCCTGTTGGCCTCGTCGAGCCACATGATCGTCGAGGACGCCATCGCGCCGTCCGGCGTTTCCACCAGTACGTGCAGATCACCTCGGTACGCCGGCGCCCGCCGCACGCCCCGGCAGTCATGTCGCTTCCCTCCTGAGCAGGTGTTCAGCGGAACGTACGCCGGAATAGTCGCCTTCCGCTGACGGTTGTCGCCTGGTAGAAGCTTCAACAATTACGGCGGAGGTACGTCATGGGCAGGATCGTGGTCGGAGTCGACGGGTCGGCTTCCTCGGTGCAGGCGCTGCACTGGGCCGTGCGGCAGGCAGGGCTCACCGGGGACACCGTGGAGGCCGCGATCGGCTGGGAGTATCCGGCGAGCGCGTGGGCGGCGATGACCCCCGGCATACCGCCGGAGTTCGACCCCGAGCAGCTGGCGGGTCAGATCCTGGACGAGACGCTGGAGTCCGCCCTCGGCAAGGAGGGCGCCGCGGCCGTCGACCGACAGGTCGTCGGCGCGCCCGCCGCCCAGGCGCTGCTCGACCGCGCCGAAGGCGCCGTGCTGCTGGTGGTCGGCGACCGCGGCTACAGCGGGTTCAAGGCGGCGCTGCTTGGCTCCGTCAGCCTGCATGTCACGCAGCACGCGACCGTGCCGGTGGTCGTCGTCCGAGGCGAGTGAGACACGCGGGATCCGGGCCGCTGAGGGGCGCGGATCTTACCTCGCCCCCTCCCACCTGCGGGTCTGTCTCTCGGCAAAGATTTCGCATGCCGATTGTCAGTGGTGCCTCCTATGGTTTTGGGCATGACCCCTGCACTGATCGGGCGTGACCACCCCGCAGGCGTCCTTCGCGCGGAGATCGGCCGGGCGACGGACAGCCACGGGGGGCTCGTGCTGATCGCGGGCGAGGCGGGCATCGGCAAGACCACGCTCGTCACCGCCGCCGCCCAGGAGGCCCGGCAGCGCGGGGCGCTGGTGCTCGGCGGCTCCTGCTGGGAGGGCAGCGCCCCCGGCTACTGGCCGTGGGTGCAGGTCGTGCGCGGGATGCGGCGCGGGCTCGACGAGGCGGAGTGGGCCGAGGCCGAGAAGGCGGCGGACGGGCGGCTGGCCGTTCTGCTCGGCGAGGCGGCGGGGGACGACGGGGCGAAGGACGCCAAGGAGGCCAAGGACGCCTTCTCCGTGTACGACGCGCTGACGACCGCCCTCGTCACGGTCTCCCAGCGACGATCGGTCGTCGTCGTCCTGGACGATCTGCACTGGGCGGACACGGCGTCGCTCAAACTTCTCGAATTCGCCGCGCAGCACGCCTGGTTCGAGCGGCTGCTGCTCATCGGGACCTACCGCGACGTGGAGGTGGAGGCGCCCGGCCACCCGCTCCAGCAGCTCATCATCCCGCTCGTCGCCCGCGCCACCACGGCCGTCACCCTGACCGGGCTCGACCGGGACGAGGTGGGCGCGCTCCTCGCGCTGACCACCGGGCGGGAGCCGGAGCCCGCCCTGGTGGACGAGGTGCACAGCCGCACGGGCGGCAATCCGTTCTTCGTCGAGCAGACCGCCCGGCTCTGGCACGGCGGCAGCCCGGTCAGCACGATCGCGCCCGGCGTGCGCGAGGCCGTGCGGCGGCGGCTGTCGATGCTGCCGAAGCCCGTCGGCGACCTGTTGATCACGGCGAGCGTGCTGGGCAGGGAGTTCCACCGGCAGGTCCTGGCCGCCGCGACGGGGGCGCCCGTGCCGCACGTGGACCGGCTGCTGGACCGGGCGGTGTCGGCCAGGCTCGTGCTGACGCGCCCGGGCGGCCGGTTCGCCTTCGCCCACGACCTCGTCCGCGAGACGCTGTACGACTCGCTGGAGGAGGCCGACGCGGCCCGCGTGCACGGCGCGGTCGTACGGGCCCTGGACAGCGCCCCCGCGCTGGGCGAGAAGGTCGTCCCCGCCGATCTGGCCCGGCACGCCCATCTCGCCGGTGACACCGTGGACCGCGGCCACCGCATCGATCTGCTGCTCGCGGCGGCCTGGGACGCGTCGAGCAGGCTGGCGGTCGAGGAGGCCGCGGGTCACTTCCGGCGCGCGCTGGAGGTGGCCGAGACCTCCGGCGAGGGCGATCCGCGCCGCGCCGTCCTCATCGCGCTCGACCTCGCCGGCGAGCTGCGGCACCACGGGATGGAGGAGGAGGCGCTGCGGTATTTCGACCGCGCGGTGACTCCGGCGCGGGAGCTGGGTGACCCGGCGCTGCTGGCCCGTGTCGCGCTCACGCTCCACCAGCAGCAGGACATCCCCGGCCATGGCCCGCAGGCGGGGGACTTGCTCCACGAGGCGTACCGGGCACTGTTCGGGGACGACGACGGTGCCGGGGATGACGACGGTCGTGGCGGTCACGCGGTCGCGGAGGCGAGCGGATGTGGTGGGAGAGGCGCGAGCGGCGGCCCGGACAGGGAGCGGATGGCGCAGGATCTCGCCGTCCGCGCCACCGTCCTCGCGCAACAGGACGATGACGACGACGCGCTCGCCTTCTCCCTCTGGGCGCGCCACGACACCATCTGGGGCCTCGGGACGTCCGACGAACGGCTCGCCCTCACCGCCGAGATGTCGGCCGTCGCCCGCCGCACGCAGAATGTGGGCATGGAGGTGCACGCCGCGGCGATGCGCTGGGTGACGCTCCTTGAGCTGGGCGATCCGCTCTACCTGAGCCAGTTGCGTACGTACACGGGGGTGGCCGAGCGTGCGGGCAAGCGCAGGTACGAGCTGGGCAAGGCCGTCGACATGGGCATCGTCGCCGCGCTGACCGGCGACTTCGAGCAGGCCGAGAAGTGGTACGCGGACACGGTCGAAGCGGCCCGCGAACATACGCCGTACGACTATCTCGCCGCCCATCTGCGGTGGTCCCTGCATATGATCCGGGGCCGTTTCGACCAGGCCGACGCCGTCACCCGCACCCTCGAAGGCGTGGACTACCCGTTTCCCGTGCTGCTCGACGGGATCGCCGCGATCGAGCGTGGCCATACGGCGCGGGCGCTGCGGCTGCTGCGGGAGGTGGCGGAGCGGCCGGAGCCGGTCGCGCGGATGTTCGCGCCGCTGTGGTTCAGGTTCCTGGCGCACACGGCCGCCGCGACGGGCGATCCCGCGCTGATCGCCGAGGCCCGGGACGCGCTCGGCGCGCACAGCGGCCGATGGCTCGTCGCGCTGTTCGGCTGCGACGTCAGCGGGCCCGTCGACCTCTGGCTCGGCATGCTGGACGCGGCGGAGGGGCGCTGGGACGCGGCGGTGACGGCGTTCACGTCGGCGCGCGACTCCGCCGACCGCCTTCAGGCGAGACCGTGGTCGCTGCGCGCGGGCCTGGAGTTGGCGGACGCGCTGCGGGCCCGTGGTGGGGCGGGGGACGCCGCCGCCGAGGCGGTCCTGCGCGCGGAGACCGCGCGGGCGGCGCGGGCGATGGGGCTGCGGCATCTGGAGGGGCGTGCGGCGGGGCCGGCGCCGCCGACGGCCGATGTCCGTACGGCCGCCGACACCCGGGCCGGGACCGACACCGGGACCGGAAGCGCCCAACCCACCCCACACCGGCCGGAGTTCAGACGTGACGGGGCCGTGTGGGCGCTCGCCTTCGACGGGCGATCCGTCCATGTGCCCGACGCCAAGGGGCTGCGCGATCTGCACACGCTGCTCTCACGCCCGTGGACCGACTTCCCCGCCGTCCGGCTGCTGGCCCCCGACGGCGGCGAGACGGCCGTGGCCGCGCGCGCCATGGGCGGCGATCCGGTCCTGGACGAACGGGCCAAGGCGGCGTACCGCCGCAGGCTCGACCAGCTGGACCAGGAGATCGACCGCGCGGGCGAGCGCGGCGACGACGCACGCGCCGCCGCGTACGACACGGAGCGCCAGGCGCTCCTCGACGAACTCCGCACCGCCGCCGGCCTCGGCGGGCGTACCCGACGGCTGGGCGACGAGGCCGAGCGGGCCCGTAAGACCGTCACGGCCCGGATCCGCGACACTCTGCGCAAACTCGACGCGCTCCACCCCGAACTGGCCGCGCACCTGCGCAAGTCGGTGACGACCGGCTCGACCTGCGCGTACCGCCCGGACCTCGCGGAGGACACCACGAAGAACACCCCACCGGACACCCCACCCGACGGCACCGCCCCCACCGGACTCAACTGGCGGCTGTGAGCCCCGGCCCGGCCAACGGTCCCAGCAGCCGCAGCGCCCGCTCCACCGACGCGGGTGCGGCGGGCAGCAGCGGCAGCCGTACGGACGCGGTCGGGATACGCCCCTGAGCGTGCAACACCCCCTTGGTCACCGTGGGGTTCGGCTCGGCGAAGGCGGCGGCCGACAGGGCGCCGAGCCGGTGCCCGAGGTCACGGGCACGGACGACATCCCCTGCCGCCCAGGCTTCGGCCAGCTCCACGAACCGCCCGGTCGCCAGGTGCGCGGACGCCAGGATGCCGCCGTGTGCGCCCATGGCCAGGAGCGGCGAGAAGAAGATGTCGTCGCCGGCGAACACGGCGCAGCCGTCGGGCAGTTCGGCGAGCAGGTCCACGGTGGCCGCGCTGATCCCGCCGGTCGCGTACTTCACGCCCACGACGCCCGGCAGCGCGCCGAGCGTGCGCAGCGTGTCCGCGCCCAGCTCCTGCCCGGTGCGGTAGGGAATGTGGTAAATCACCAGCGGCACGGGGCTGTTGGCGGCCAGTTCGGTGAAGTGGGCGACCACACCCGCCTCGGACGGCCGGGTGAAGTACGGCACGAGCGTCAGCGCCGCCGCGACTCCCGGTACCTTCCCGAGGGCGTCGAGCGCGTCACCGCTGGCGGCCGTGTCGTTGTTCCCGGCGCCGACCATGAGGGGGGCGCCGCGCTCGCGGCAGACGTCGGCGAGGACGGTGACGACGGCGTCCTTCTCCGCCGCGCTCAGGGTCGCCACCTCGGCGGTGGTACCGAGTGCGACGAGACCGGTGACGCCCGCGTCGAGCAGTTCGTGCGCCAGCGTCCGAAGGGCGCCGGACGCGACCTCGCCGGCCTGGTCGAAGGGCGTGATCAGGGGGACGTACACCCCGCTCGCGGCAGGCCCGGCGCTCGCTGTGCTGGTCACGGTGGTGGTCGTGGTCATGCTCCGGATCCTGGCCCGGCCGTCCGCCCGGGTCCAGCGGGAAATACTGAAGCCGCTCGTAAGCTGAGCCGATGCTCAACCTGCACCAGTTGCGCCTCCTGCGGGAGCTGGCCCACCGGGGCACCATCGCAGCGGTGGCCGACGCCCTGTCGTACAGCCCCTCCGCCGTCTCCCAGCAGCTGTCGCTCCTGGAACGCACCGCGGGCGTGCCGCTCCTGGAACGCAGCGGGCGCCGCGTGGCACTGACCCCGGCGGGAGCGAATCTCGTACGCCACGCCGAGGTCATCCTGGAGCGCCTGGAGACGGCCCGTACGGAACTGGCCGAGGGCCGGGAGGTCGCCGGTCCGCTCCGTCTGGGCATCTACCCGTCCGCCGCCCGCGCCTTGGCGTCCGGCCTGCTCGTCTCCCTGCGGCGGTCGTATCCGAGGCTGGAGCCCTGGGTGTGGGAGGTCGACCCCGCCGACGCGCCGGACGCCTTGCGCGCCGGCCGGCTGGACCTGGCGCTGACGCACTACTACGTCTCCGACTCCGACTCGGCCGAGGGCAACGGCGAGGGTGAGGGCGAGGCCAGAGGTGACGGGGAGGCCGGCGACCGACCGTTCCCCGTCGAGCCCGGGATCCAGAGCAGACCGGTGTTCACGGAACGCATGCACCTGGCCACCCCCGCGGACTCGGCGCCGGAGCCGGACGATGATCCCGTACGGAGATGGCGCGACGCGCCCTGGATCCTGCCCACGCCCGGCACCCTCTGCCACACGAGCGTGACACGGCTGTGCGAGGCGAGCGGCTTCCACGTCGACTCGTGGCACCGCGTGGACGACTACGACACCGCGCTCGGCCTGGTGGCGGCGGGTGCGGGCGTCGCCGTGGTCCCCGACCTCAGCGCGCGGAACCCACCGCCCGGCACGGTGCTGACGCCGCTCTCCCTGCGACGGCGGAGCGAGGTCGCGTTCCGTGGTGGCTCGGCGGCCCACCCCACCGTCGGGGCGTTCATCGCCGCACTGCGCGAGTCGCTGCCCACGGAACTGGCCACCGGGCCCATCTGACCCCGCCCGGCGGCCCGTTGTCGGTGGTGGATGGGAACGTTGGCGTGGCAAATCCACCGCGGGAAGGCGCCATGACCGACCTTTACGCCGTGCGGGTGCTGGCGATCGATCCGGCGGACCGTCGCATACGGCTTCGTGTCACCGTCCTCTACTACGACATCGGTGGGCATCAACCGCTCCCCGATGACGCGAGCTTCTATCTCCGTCTCCTCAAGGGTGGGCCGCTGGGGGACGCGATCACCCGGGAGCAGTACGCCGACGAGGCATGGGTGGACGCCAACACCCGCTGGTATGTGGCGGGCTTGGAGCGGATCGTGACGCGCAATCAGCCGTTCACCGGGGAGGTCGAAGAGCGTCTGAGTGAGTCGCTGGAGGGTGCCGGCGGCGGTTTCCCCTGGGAGGACGGGAGGAAGTTCCACGAGATGCCTCCCGAATCCGCCGAGCGCCTGGAACGCGGCGAGTCCGTACGGGTGGGGGCCGACTACGACGTGGTGGTCACCGATTCCCGGTGGATCGAGCATCTGGAGGTCGGTGACTGGTGGCGCACGACCAGCTATCCGACGTGCGCCGACCGGCTGTTCGCCGGTGAGGCCGGTGCCGTGCCGGATCTGCGGAGTCCTGTCGCCGTGCTGAAGACCTTCGGCCGGGGCGAGAAGCACGGCCAGTTGGAGTTCTCCGACGACAGCCGCTTCCTGGCCGTCACCGGCGAGCACGGGGAGCTGGTCGTGTACGACACCGCCGACTGGCACGAGTGCCTGCGCACCCGCCACGGCGACGACTTCCTCTCACCCTGGCTGATGTGGGTTCCGGGCGAGCCGGTGATCACCGTGCGCGATCAGGAGGAGTCGGGACGGCAGTTCGCGTACGACGCGATATCGGGCGCCCCGGTCGAGGCACCGCCGCAGACGGGTCACACGCGTTCGCCCACGGGCCGGTATCGCACCGCGTACGCGCCCGGCCCGGCCGTCGCGTTGCTGTCGGGGACGGGCGGCCGTCGGGTGGTGTCCGTGGGCGAGGCCGCCGGCAAGGGGGCGGTGGACTCCTACGAAGGCGTCGCGTTCCGCGCCGACGAGTCGAGGATGTTCGTCGCGCGTGGTGCGCGGGTGTATGTCATGGACCCGGTCGACGGCCGGACGCTGGACGTGATCGAGAACGACGGTGTGCCGGTCCAGTCCCTGCGGGTGAGCCCCGCCGGCGACTATCTGGCGATCACGGGGAAGCGGGTCCACGACATGACGATCCGCCGGGTCGGCGACCATCGGATCGTGACCCGGGACAGCATCGGCAGCCGCAGATATCCCTTGTGGGGCGTGCAGACGACCTGGTCACCCGACGGCCGCCGGCTGGCCGCCGCGCTGACGACCCTGGCACGGGACGGGAGGGTGACGGGAGGGGAGGTCCATGTCTTCCCGCTCGGCCTCCCCGGCGAGCCCGTCACATCATGACCGGCCCCGCCCGCCGCACCGCCACCACGTCCGCGTCCGCGTCCGCGTCCGCGACCACATCGACGTCCACGTCGACGTCCACATCCGCGACCGCGCATGTCACATTGTCCGGGCCGCCGGCCGCCAGGGCCAGTGCGATCAGTTCGTCCACGGCGTCGGCCGGCTCCGCCGCCGTACTGAGGACGCGCCGGATGTCGTCGGGGCTCACGACCGTGAACAGGCCGTCGGAGCAGAGCAGATAGCGGTCGCCGGGTGCCACGTCGTGCAGCCGCAGATCGGGCCGGGCGTGGTCCTCATTGCCGTCGAGGGCGCGCAGCAGCAGCGCCCGCCGCGGATGCGACACGGCTTCCTCGGCGGTGAGGCTGCCCGCGTCGATCATCGACTGCACGAGGCTGTGATCGTGTGTGATGCGGGAGACCTCACCGTCGCGCAGCAGATACGCGCGGGTGTCGCCGACATGGACGAGCGCCAGCCGGGATCCGGTCCACAGCATCGCGGTGAGCGTGGTCCCGGAACCGCCGGGCATGCCTCCCGCCGCCACGTGGTCCACCGCGTCCGCGAGGCCGTTGAGGACATCGGCACCCCACACCGACTCCTCCAGCGCCACCAGCGCGTCGACCGCCGCCCCGCTCGCACGTGCCCCGTCGTCCCCGAACCCGTCGGCCACGGCGAGCAGTCGTGAACCGGCGTACGCCGTGTCCTGGTTGACCGGCCGGACCAGTCCCCGGTCCGAACCGGCCGCGTAGCGCATCCTCATCTCAGACATCTCCTCGGTGCCTTTCCCCGCCGGATCGCCCGACAGTTGGTCAACGAGGAAGGCCACCAGGTCCCGGCGTGCGGCGGTCTCGGTCTCCACCCGCGCCCAGTACTCCCCGATGACCAGGGCGGCGGCCGGCGGATCCGTCTCGTACAGATCGCAGACCTCACCGATCCGGGCCAGCGGCATTCCGACGCGGCGTAGCCACGCGACCAGCCGGGCCCGGGGCAACTGCCCCTCGGTGTAGTACCGATAGCCGGTCGTCCCGTCCACGCGAGCCGGTGTCAGCAGCCCCAGCTCGTCGTAGAGGCGCAGCGCCTTCGGCGACAGCCGGGACGCGCGGGCGAACGCACCGATGGTCAGCTCACCCATGCCCCACCCCCGAACTCCCCGTCGCCGTCCTCGTACCGGGCGCGTCGCCCGGCACGGCCGATGCTGGGGTCTGCCCCTTGGGCAGAGTCAACACCCATGCCGGTGGCCTGCGGCTCTCCCCCGGAGAGCCGCAGGTCCACAGCCGATCGGGCACCCGCGCTCACTTGCGGTTGTAGAGCCGCATCGTCCAGGTGCCGAAGACGACCACCAGGCCCACCGACCAGCCGAGTGTCACCGCGATGTCGTGGGTCGGCCAGTTGCCCGCCATCAATTCGCGGACCGCGCTGGCGAGTTCGGAGACGGGGCTGTTGTTGACGAATGCCTGGAGCCAGCCCGGCATCGTCTTCGGGTCGACGAAGACGTTGCTCAGGAAGGTGAGCGGCATGATCACCATCATGCTGACGCCCATCACCGACTTCTCGGTGCGCAGCATCAGTCCGAACATCGTCCAGATCCACGAGAACGAGAAGGAGAAGATGATCAGCAGCAGCACTCCGGCCCCGACGCCCAGCACACCGCCGTCGGGCCGGTAGCCGATCGCCAGTCCCACACCGAGGATCACGATCGCCGCGATCACATAGCGGACCACGTCACCGAGGAGATAGCCGACCATCGGGGCCGGTCGCCAGATCGGCAGCGTACGGAAGCGGTCGAAGACGCCCTTGGCGATGTCGGTGTTGACGGCGACGCCCGTGTACATCGTGATCATCACGACGCTCATCACCATGACGCCGGGCAGCAGGAACTGGATGTACTCGGAGACCGATCCCGCCAGCGCACCGCCGAAGAGATACGCGTACATCAGCACCATCATGACCGGGAAGACGGTCACGTCGAAGAGCTGCTCGGGCACATGCTTGATCTTCAGCATCGCGCGCCAGCCGAACGTCAGCGACGCGGAGAGCGCGCTGGGCCTCGGTGGCCGTTCCTTGTTCACCAGGAGCGCGGCGAGGTCGTCCGCCGTGGGCGTGGCGAGGTCGAGGTCGTCCAGGTCCTTGGTCTTCGTGGCTACGGTGGTCATGCCGCCGCCCCCTCCTTCTTCACGTCGTTCACGTCGCTCGCACCGGTCACGTCGGTGCCGCTCTTCTTCTTGTCCGTCAGGGCGAGGAAGACCTCGTCCAGGCTGGGCTGGCCGAGGGAGAAGTTGTCCACGACGATCCCCTCGCGGGCCAGTTCCGCCAGCGCCCGCCCGGCCTGCTCGGCCGCGCCCCGGTCGGTGCCGGCGCCGCTGATCGTGGCGGTCAGCGCGAGCGGGTCGGCGTCCAGCACGATCTCCGCGCTCAGCGTGGCGGCCAGCACCCGCTCGGCGGCGGTCCGTTGGGCCGCCTCGCGCAGCCGCAGATGGACGGCGCCCGAGCCGACGGACGCCTTCAGCTCGCCCTTCGTGCCCTCGGCGATCACCTTGCCGTGGTCGATCACGGCGATACGGGACGCCAACTGGTCCGCCTCGTCCAGATACTGCGTCGTCAGCAGCACCGTCGTCCCCTGCGAGACCACGGCCCGCACGATGTCCCACACCTGGTTGCGACTGCGCGGGTCGAGACCGGTCGTCGGCTCGTCCAGGAAGAGCAGGTCCGGGGTGTTGAGGATGGACGCGGCGATGTCGATACGGCGCCGCATACCGCCCGAGTAGTTCTTGACCTGCCGGCCCGCCGCCTCGGTGAGACCGAACGCGTCCAGCAACTGCCCCGCGCGGTCGCGGGCGTCGGGCTTGGTGTGCCCGAGGAGCCTGCCGAGCAGGATCAGATTCTCCGAACCGGTCAGGTCCTCGTCCACCGACGCGTACTGCCCGGTGAGCGCGACCCGGCTGCGGACCGACTCGGCGTCCTTCACCACGTCCTTGCCGAAGATGCGTGCCTCGCCGCCGTCCGGGCGGAGCAGCGTCGCGAGCATCCGTACGACGGTGGTCTTGCCCGCGCCGTTGGGGCCCAGCACTCCGTAGACCGTGCCCGTCGGCACGGCGAGATCGACTCCGTCGACGGCGCGGTTCGAGCCGAAGACTTTCACCAGCCCTGTGGTCTCGATCGCGAGATCTTTGCTCATCATCAGTCCTTGTCGTTCATCGTCGTACGTCTTCGTTCGTCTTCGCGCTTCGTCGCGCTTCGTTGTTCTGACTTCGGGAGCGTCCGGAACTCATCAGCAGATGTACGGGCGGGCCCCCCGCGCCTCGCGAAGGGCCAGGCCCCACCAGACCAACTGGTCCAGCAGCACGCTCGCCGCGCGGTCGCGGCGCTCCTCGGTCGCCGCGTCGACGTCGAGCACGTCGTCGCCGCAGTCGAAGAGGTTGATCGACACCCCGTTGCGGAGGGTGACCGTGTGCAGCTCCGTGAAGACCGGGCGCAGGCCCTCCACCGCGTACAGCCCGCCCGACCCGTGCCCGTAGCTGACGAACGCGACCGGCTTGGTCTGCCACTCGTCGTACGCGAAGTCGACGGCCTGCTTGAGGGACGCGGGGAACGAGCGGTTGTACTCCGGCGTCACCACCACGAACGCCTCCGCGCGGCCGACCTCGGCCGTGAAGTCCGCCATCGGCTCCGTGACCCGGTCGGGGTAGTGCGCGGGGAAGTCGAAGTCGGCCAGGTCGACGACCGACACCGCCAGCTCCTCGCGCTTGGCGGCCCGCTCGACGAACCAGCGCCCGATCGCGTCACCGAGGCGGCCCTCGCGGGTGCTGCCGATGATGACCGCGACGCGCAGCGGTGTGCTGTCCCGTTCCCCTTCGCCGTACTCCCGCACGTGGGCCACCTCCTTCCCCCTCACCCATCAGGCGCCAGACACGACCGCGGGGCCCCCCCCCCCCCGGCGGGGGGGGGGGGGGGCCCCGGGGGGGGGGGGGCGCTACGCCTTTAGGGGGGGGGGGGCTGGTTGCGGGGGCCCCCGCGCCCCCCAAAAAAAGAGACCGGGGGTAGGG
>NZ_JBIAHA010000036.1:0-86974 GCF_042870175.1 Streptomyces sp. NPDC006643
CCCCGCCACCGTCGGCCCCCACCCCCCCCCCCCCCCCCCCCGGGGGGCGGGGGGGGGGCCCCCCCCCCCCCCCCCCCCCCCCCGGGGCCCGGGCGGGGGGGGGGGGGGGGGGGGCCCCCCCCCCCCCCCCCGGGAGTGGTTTCCCCACAGACCTGGGCTAGTTCCGGATGTGGGGGAAGAGGTCGACGAACGGGGCCGCCGTGGCCGCGATGCCCCGGCCGTACGGCGCGTCGAAGTCCCAGATCAGGAAGAGCAGGAAGGCGATCAGGGCGCTGAACAGTCCTGCCAGCAGCAGTTCCCGCCAGGTACGGCGGATCTGGAGCGTGAAGATCAGTCCCACCGTCACGACGGCGCCGATGATCAGGCCGAACCAGACGACCCCCGGCATGGTCGCCCCCGCGTTCTCCCCTCTCGCGCCCCGCGCGTCGTCGGCCGCCGCCACCTGGTCGACCAGCGGCTGATAGGCCTGCGCCTCGTGGTCGTCGGCCGGCACGTAGTCGGTGACGCTGCGCCGGACCTGCTCCAGCAGTGCCGTGCCCTTGTCGCTGAGGCTGTTGTGCTCCGACATGTGGGGCCACTCGGTGTCGACCACGTAACTGACGTACGCGTCGACGTCGCCCCGGATCCGGTCGCGCACCTCGACCGGGTAGACCTCGGACCGCGCCTGCACCTCGTGCAGGGCCTGCGCCTCCTGGCGTACGGACTCCTGGGCGGCGCCGCGCGCCTCCCAGACGCCCGCGATGGCCAGGCCCAGCACGATCGCGTAGACCACGCCGATCATCATCGTCATGTATTCGAGGACGTCGGGACTCTCGGAGGGATCGTCGTCGACCGGGATCCGGCGGTTGTTGATGAGGACGATGGCCACCACGACCGCGCAGGCGGCGGCCATGGCCAGGGACAGGACAAGCCATTCCGACATGAGTCTCCGTCAGTCAGCGGGAACGGGGGCGAAGGATGGCGGCGGCCAGCACCGCCGGTGCCGTGAGCAGGAGCATGAGCATCACGACCGAGGTGCTGTTCGTCGGCTGCTTGCGGACCGGTGCCTTGTACGCGGGCAGGACCCGTACCACCGGCGGCTCGGTCTTCGGCGGCGGTGGCGGGGGAGGCGGTGGCTCGGGCGGCGACGGTGACGGTGCCGGCGGGGGAGGGGGCGGAGGCGGTTCGACCACCGGGCGCACCGGCGGGGGCGCGGGCGGTGGCGGTACGGGCGGGGGCTCGGCGACCACCGGCGGCTCGGGCTCCGGTTCGGGCGGCGGTGGTGGCGGTGGTGGCGACGGCTCCGGGGGCGGTTCCGGCGGCGGCGGTGAGGGCGGTGGCGAGGGCGGCGGAGGCTCCGGCGGCGGTTCGGACGGCGGAGGCGGTGACGGCGGCGGCTCGGGCCAGCACGGCCCGTCCCCGATGATCACGACCGCGCCGGTGCCGCCCGGCCCCGTCCACGCCGAGACGCAGACGTCGGCCGCGGCCGGCACGGGCGTGCTGAGTATGCAGACGAGGCCGGTGACGGCCAGGGTCCGCAGGGCAAGTGATCGGTACACGGCGGCAGCTTGAATCAACTCGGCCCGCGGCGCGCCGAAATGGCGCCGGATTCCCCTGATCGGGGGGAATCGGGGCATTCCGCGTTTCTTTTTCTTTTCGAAGATTCTTTGAGGCGCGTTGAACGCTCCTCACCCCGCCGCGCGTACTTAGGGCCATGAACGGCGCGGCCCTGGCGCCTCAACTGGCTTACGAACTACGGGAGTTGACATGAACACCTGGCGGAACGCCTCGCTCGCGGTGACCGCGGTGGCCGTACTGGCCCTGACGACGGCGTGCGGTCAGGACAAGGGCGAGAGCCCCAACGGTCAGGCTGTCGGCGCAGCCGCACCCGCCGACGGCGGCTACGGATCGGACACCGGTTACGGCGACGAATCGGCGGCCGAACCCAAGACGGCGGGTCAACTGGCCGTGTGGGACAGCAAGAAGCTCGGCAAGGTCGTCACGGACAGCGAGGGCTTCACGCTCTACCGGTTCGACAACGACACCGCCGAGCCCCCCAAGTCGACCTGTGTCGGCGAGTGCGAGAAGGCGTGGCCGGTCGTCGCCGCCGGCGACGTCAAGGCCGCCGCGGGCACCGACGCCTCGAAGATCGGCGAGGTCACCCGCGACGACGGCACCAAGCAACTGACCCTCGGCGGCTGGCCGATGTACCGCTACGCGAAGGACACCAACCCCGGCGACGCCAACGGGCAAGGCGTGGGCGGTACTTGGTTCGCCTCCGCCCCCGACGGAAAGAAGGCCGCTCTCGGGGCGGACGGGGCCGAGGAGGCCGGCGGCACCGAGGCGGATCTCGCGGGACTGTCCGTACGAAAGGATCCCAAGCTCGGCGAAATCGTGGTGGACGCAAAGGGTATGACGGTATATCGGTTCAAGAAGGACAGCGCCTGGCCGATGAAGACCGCCTGCACCGGCGCCTGCCTGGAGAAGTGGCCGGTTGTCGCTCCGGTCGACAAGAACGACACCGAGGGCATCATCAAGAAGGGCTTCGTGACGTTCGACCGGCCGGACGGAATCAAGCAGCAGACCATCGACTGCTGGCCGATCTACACCTTCGCCGGCGATGCCAAGCCCGGTGACACCAATGGTCAGGGCGTCGGCGGCACCTGGTACGCCGTCGCTCCCGACTCCAAGCTGGTCGGAGCGCCCAAGTAGTCCCCACGTCGCGCCTCCGACCGACCGGTCCGCCGTCACGCCCCGTGCGTGACGGCGGACCGCTTGTGTGCCGGGTCCGGGTGTGACCGAGAACGGACCGCTAATTTCCGTTTCAGCTCGCTCTCTTGGCGGGCGATCAGTAGCCTCGGCTCGAACACCGGCCATGCAGACGGCCGTTCCCCCGTGGCGACTTGTTGGAGAACTCGATGGAGCGTCCCGCCTGGGTACCGCAGGGCATCGACATATCGGTGCCGAGCGTTTCCCGCATTTATGACTACTATTTGGGCGGTTCGCACAATTTCGAAGTGGACAGGGAAGCGGCCCGTAAGGCAATGGAGTTCATGCCGGGACTTCCCAAGATCATGCAGGCGAACCGGGCGTTCATGCGCCGCGCGGTCCGTTTCGCCATTGGCGAGGGTGTGACGCAGTTCCTCGACATCGGCTCCGGCATTCCGACGTTCGGCAATGTCCACGAGGTGGCCCAGGCCGCCGATCCGGCCGCCAAGGTCGTGTACGTCGACCACGACCCGGTCGCGGTGGCGCACAGCAAGGCGGTGCTCGACGGCAACGACCACGCCACCATCGTCGCCGCCGACCTCCGCGCGCCCCGGCAGATCCTCGACAGCCCCGAGACCCTTGAGCTGATCGACCTGGCCCAGCCCGTCGCGCTGCTGCTGGTCTCCGTCCTGCACTTCCTGGAGGACGACGACAAACCCTTCGCCGCCGTCGCCGAGTTGACCGACGCCCTCGCCCCCGGCAGTCTCGTCGTCGTGTCTCACGCCGCGTACGCGGGCATCCCGCTGCCCCAGGAACGGGTCGCCGGGACGGTCGGCGTCTACAAGGACATCCGCAAGCCGCTGGTCATGCGGACCGAGGAGGAGATCGCCGGGTTCTTCGACGGCTACGACCTCGTCGAGCCCGGACTGGTGCCCATGGGGAAGTGGCGGCCCGAATACCCGGCCGGTGAGGAGGACCCGTACGCGTTGTCGGGCTTCGCCGGTGTGGGACGCAAGGCGTGATGGTGCCGGCGGAGGTCCCCGACGCCGCGGCGGAACCGGACGGTCTGGAGGACCGGCTCAGGCGGTTCGTGACGATCTGGAGCCGCGCGATCTTCCCCGCGACCGCCACGTCGCTGACCCGGCCCGAGTTCGAGCAGCATCTGCTGCCCCTGGCACGCCGGTTGAGGGATGCTCTGCACGACAAGATCTTCGACGCGGCGCCCGCGCACGGCGTCGGGGCGGCGCTCGTGGCCGCGCACTGCACGGACCCGGAAGCGCTCGCCCGCTCCCTGGGCGTCGTCGACGCCTATCTGGTGCTGTACTGCGGCGCGTCGGCCGATCCGGCCGGTGAGCTGGCCGCCGAGGAACTGCGGGCGCGCTCCGCCCGGCTCCAGCACGCGTTCGCGGCCGGCTTCGCCCAGGCGCTGCGCGAACGCACCCTGGCCGAGCAGGAGGCCATCGCGCGCTCCGCGCTCGCGGCCCGCGGCGCGGCCGAGGACGCGCTGCACGCCACGGAGGCACGCTTCCGCGCGGTCTTCGAGGGCGCGGCGATCGGTATCGGCATCGCCGATCTCGACGGCCGGGTGCTGGAGGTCAACGACACCCTGACCCGGATGTTCGGCGGCCTCGAACACCACGTCCGCAGCAGGAACTTCAGCGAGTGGGTGCACCCGGACGACGCACCGCAGGTGTGGCGGATGTACAAGGAGCTGATACGGGGCGAGCGGGACAGCTTCCGTACGGAGAAGCCGTTCTTCCGCAACGACGGCACGGTGCTGTGGACCAATCTGACGCTGTCGCTGCTGCGGGACGTCGACGGAGTGCCGCAGTACCAACTGGCGCTGCTGGAGGACACCACCGAGCGGCGGCTGCTCACCCTGCGGCTGCGCTACGAGGCGACCCACGACGCCCTCACCGGACTGCCCAACCGGACGCTGTTCTTCGAGCGTCTGGAGAAGGCGCTCGCCCCCGCCAGGGAGACGGCGAAGGACGGCGCGAAGGAATCCGGTTCCGCGCCCCCGCCCGGCCGCTTCGGCCTCTGCTATCTCGATCTCGACGGCTTCAAGGCGATCAACGACAGCCTCGGCCACTCCGCGGGCGACCGGATGCTGGTCGAGGTCGCGGACCGGCTCCAGAGCTGCGCCACGGCGCCCGGCGAGATGGTCGCCCGGCTCGGCGGCGACGAGTTCGTGGCGCTGACCACCGGACCCGACACCGAGCGCGAGGTCGCCGAACTGGCGTCGCGCATACTGGGCGCGCTGGCCACCCCGATCAGCCTGGACGGCCGTGAGTTCACCGTCCGGGGCAGCATCGGCATCGTGGAGGGCAGGGCGGGCGAGTCGACCGCCGCCGAGGTCCTGCGCAGCGCCGACATCACCATGTACCGCGCCAAGTCGGCGGGCGGCAACCGGTTCGAGCACGCCGACGCCGAGGCCGACGCCCGCGCCATCACCCGGCACGGCCTCACCACGTCGCTGCCGACGGCCCTGGAACGCGGTGAGTTCTTCATCGAGTACCAGCCACTGGTGCATCTCGCCGACGGCACGGTGCACGGAGCCGAGGCGCTGGTGCGCTGGAGCCACCCGACGCACGGGGTGCTCAGCCCCGACCGGTTCATCCCTCTCGCCGAGCACACCGGGCTGATCGTGCCGCTCGGGCGCTGGGTGCTGGAGCAGTCCGTACAGCAGGCGCGGGCCTGGCAGGAGGAGCTGGCGGCGGGTACGTTCGCCGGCCCGGTGCGGATCAACGTCAACCTGTCGCCCGCCCAGCTGCACCACCCCGGCCTCGTCGCCGACACGGTGGAGGTCCTGGAGCGGATCGGCCTCCCGCCGGGCTCGCTCTGCCTGGAGGTCACCGAGTCGGCGCTGATCGGCGCGGACGAGGATCTGCTCAAACCACTGCGGCAACTCGCCGAGATGGGCGTCGACATCGCGCTCGACGACTTCGGCACCGGCTACTCGAATCTCGCGAATCTGCGCAGACTGCCGGTCAGCGTGCTCAAGCTGGACCGTTCCTTCACCCAGGGAATGCAGCAGCACCCGGCCGACCCGGTCGATCTCAAGATCGTGGAGGGGATCGTCTCCCTCGCCCACGGCCTGGAACTGGCCGTGACGGTGGAGGGCGTGGAGACCGGGGCGCAGGCGGAGCATCTGCGAAGACTGGGCTGCGACACGGCTCAGGGCTGGTACTACGCGCGTCCGGGCCCGCCGGAGATGCTGCACACCCTGTCCATGGCCGACGCGGTCTGAGCCCGTGGCCGGGCGGGCGGCCGATGGCACCGACCGCCCGCCCGGCTACGCGCGTCGCCCGCCGCGCTGTGCCGTGTCCCGCCCTGCCCTGCCGCCCGCTCAGCCGGGCGCGCCGCGCGCCGCCCCGCCCGTACGGCCGCCGCCCGCGCGGTCCGTACGGCTCGGTGTCCGCGTGCTGAACAGCACCCGCTGGAGTTCCCGCGCGGCGCGCGGCGGCGCGACGTCGCTGCGGTGCGCGAGCGCGATCGTACGGCGCAGCCCCGGCGGCGCCAGCGGCGTCACCCGCAGATCGCGCCCCGCCTGCTCCGCGACCATGCTCGGCACCACCGCCACCCCGAGACCGGCCCGTACGAAGCCGAGTACGGCGTCCATCTCGCCGCCCTCGACGGTGAACGTCGGCTCGAACCCCTCGGCCCGGCAGGCGGCCACGGTCAGCTCCCGCAGGTCGTAGCCGTGCCGGAACATGACCAGCTGTTCGTGCCTGAGGTCGGAGATCCGCACCGGCCGGCGCGGCCCCGGCGCAGCCGCCGACGAGACCACCACCAGGTCCTCGTGCAGCAGCTCGACCGTCGTCAGGGCGGGGGACGGCGTCGGCAGCGGGAGCACCACCAGGGCGAAGTCCAGGGCGCCGCGCGCCAGTTCGCGTACGAGATCGTGCGACCCGCTCTCCTCGATCAGCAGCTCGATACCCGGGTGCTGATCGTGGAAGGCCCGCAGGACCTCGGGGAGCAGACCCGTGCACAGGCTCGGCGGCGCGCCCAGCCGCACCCGGCCGCGCCGCAGCTGGACCAGCTCCTGCACCTCGTGGCGCGCGGTCTCGGCGTCGGCGAGGATCCGCCGGGCCGTCGGCAGCAGCGCCTCGCCCGCGTCGGTGAGCGCGACATTGCCCCGCGCCCGGCCGAACAGCTCGGCGCCCAGCTCCTTCTCCAGGGCCCGGATCTGCTGGGAGAGCGAGGGCTGCGAGACATGGACCCGCTCGGCGGCCCGGGTGAAGTGCAGGGTCTCCGCGACGGCGACGAAATACACGAGCTGCTGGAACTGCATGGGTCCAGCGTAACGCCACGATAGGAAGAGCCTATGGACATGAGCCGATCCATGTCTTGGACCTCTTGGTGTGCCCGGCCCTAGCGTGCGTGTCATGGCTCTGGCAACGCGTACGGACAAGCGGGCGGACCGGAAAGCGGGCGCGCCGGGCGGCGGGCGGCCCGGCAGACGGCCCTCGATGCTCGGCACCCTCTGGGGATCCACGGTCGGCAAGAAGGCCGTCATGGCCGTCAGCGGCCTGATCCTGCTCGGCTATCTCGTCGCGCACCTGCTGGGCAACCTCAAGATCTTCTTCGGCCCCGGCGAGTTCAACGAGTACGGCCACTGGCTGCGCACCATGGGCGCGCCCGTCCTGCACCAGGAATGGGCCCTGTGGATCGTGCGCGTGGTGCTCCTCGCCGCCGTCGTCCTGCACGGCGTCTGCGCCTACCAGCTCAGCCGCCGCGACATCGCCGCCCGCCCCACCGCCTACGTGCACAAGCGCCGCCGCGCCAGCTACGCCACCCGCACCATGCGCTGGGGCGGGATCATCCTGGTGCTGTTCATCGTCTGGCACCTGCTCGACCTCACGACGCTCACCGTCAACGAGAACGCGCAGCCGGGCCACCCGTACGAGAACGTCGTCGCGACCTTCTCCACCTGGTACGGCAACGTCATCTACATCACCGCGATGCTCGCCGTCGGACTGCACGTCCGGCACGGCTTCTGGAGCGCCGCACAGACCCTCGGCATGGGCAGCGCCACCCGTGACCGAGTACTGAAGATCATGGCCAACGGCCTCGCACTGGTACTGACCGTCGGCTTCATCTCCCTGCCCGTAGGCGTCATGACCGGACTGGTGAGCTGACATGGACGACCAACTCCCGCCCACGTACACCGACTACACGACCGGCGAACCCCTCGTCGACACCAAGGCCCCCGCCGGGCCCGTCGCCGACCGCTGGGACACCCGCCGCTTCGAGGCCAAACTGGTCAACCCGGCCAACCGCCGCAAGCACACCGTCATCGTCGTCGGCACCGGACTCGCGGGCGGCGCCGCCGGCGCCACGCTCGCCGAACAGGGCTACCACGTCGTCCAGTTCTGCTACCAGGACTCCCCGCGCCGCGCCCACTCCATCGCCGCCCAGGGCGGCATCAACGCCGCGAAGAACTACCGCAACGACGGCGACTCCGTCCACCGTCTCTTCTACGACACGGTCAAGGGCGGCGACTTCAGGGCCCGCGAGTCCAACGTGCACCGGCTCGCCCAGATCTCCGTCGAGATCATCGACCAGTGCGTCGCCCAGGGCGTGCCCTTCGCCCGCGAGTACGGCGGCCTGCTCGACACCCGCTCGTTCGGCGGCGTCCAGGTCTCCCGCACCTTCTACGCCCGCGGCCAGACCGGCCAGCAACTGCTGCTCGGCGCCTACCAGGCACTGTCCCGGCAGATCGCGGCCGGCACCGTCGAGATGCACCCGCGCACCGAGATGCTCGACCTGATCGTCGTCGACGGCCGGGCGCGCGGCATCGTCGCCCGCGACCTGATCTCCGGCAAGGTCTCCACATACTTCGCCGACGCCGTCGTCCTCGCCTCCGGCGGCTACGGCAACGTCTTCTACCTGTCGACCAACGCCAAGAACAGCAACGCCACCGCCGTCTGGCGCGCCCACCGGCGCGGCGCGCACTTCGCCAACCCCTGCTTCACCCAGATCCACCCCACCTGCATCCCGCGCTCCGGCGACCACCAGTCCAAGCTCACGCTGATGAGCGAGTCGCTGCGCAACGACGGCCGCATCTGGGTCCCGAAGGCGCACGGCGACACCCGCCCGCCCGCCGAGATCCCCGAGGACGAGCGCGACTACTACCTGGAGCGGATCTACCCCTCCTTCGGCAACCTCGTCCCGCGCGACATCGCCTCGCGCGCCGCGAAGAACGTCTGCGACGAGGGACGCGGCGTCGGCCCCGGCGGGCAGGGCGTCTACCTCGACTTCGCCGACGCGATCCGCCGGCTCGGCCGGGGCGCGGTCGAGGAGAAGTACGGCAACCTCTTCGAGATGTACGAGCGCATCACCGCCGAGGACCCGTACCAGGTACCGATGCGCATCTACCCGGCCATCCACTACACGATGGGCGGACTCTGGGTCGACTACGACCTCCAGACCACCGTGCCGGGCCTGTTCGCGATCGGCGAGGCCAACTTCTCCGACCACGGCGCCAACCGGCTCGGCGCGTCCGCCCTGATGCAGGGCCTCGCCGACGGCTACTTCGTGCTGCCGTCCACCATCAACGACTACCTCGCCCGCAACCCGCACCAGGACACGGTCGACAACAGCCACCCGGCGGTCGCCGAAGCCGTCGCCGACACCGAGGACCGGCTGCGGCTGCTGCTCGCCGTCGACGGCGACCGCACCCCCGACTCCTTCCACCGGGAGATCGGCGAACTCCTCTGGGAACACTGCGGGATGGCCCGCAGCGAGGTCGGACTGCGCAAGGCGCTGAGCCGCATCCCCGAGATCCGCGAGGAGTTCTGGCGCCGGATCAAGGTGCCCGGCACCGGCGAGGAGCTGAACCAGTCGCTGGAGAAGGCCAACCGCATCGTCGACTACCTGGAACTCGCCGAGCTGATGTGCCTCGACGCGCTGCACCGCGCCGAGTCCTGCGGCGGCCACTTCCGAGAGGAGTCCCAGACCGAGGGCGGCGAGGCGGAGCGGCACGACGACGCCTTCTCGTACGCGGCGGCCTGGGAGTTCGCCGGTACCGGCGCCGCGCCCGTCCTGCACAAGGAAGACCTCGTCTTCGAGTACGTCCACCCCACCCAGCGGAGCTACGCATGAGGCTCACCCTGCGCGTCTGGCGGCAGAGCGCCGCCGACGCCACCGGCGCCATGGTCACGTACGACATCGACGGCATCTCCGAGGACATGTCGTTCCTGGAGATGCTCGACTCACTCAACGAGCAGCTGATCCTCGACGGCGACGACCCGGTCGCCTTCGACCACGACTGCCGCGAAGGCATCTGCGGCGCGTGCGGAGTCGTCATCAACGGCGACGCCCACGGCCCCGAACGCACCACCACCTGCCAACTCCACATGCGGCACTTCGCCGACGGCGACACGATCGACGTCGAGCCGTGGCGGGCCGGCGCGTTCCCCGTGGTCAAGGACCTGGTCGTGGACCGGTCGGCGTTCGACCGGATCATCGGCTCCGGCGGCTACATCAGCGCCCCCACCGGCTCCGCCCCCGAGGCCCACGCCACCCCCGTACCCAAGGCGGACGCCGACTTCGCGTTCGAGCACGCCGAGTGCATCGGCTGCGGCGCCTGCGTGGCGGCCTGCCCCAACGGCTCGGCGATGCTCTTCACCTCGGCCAAGGTCAACCACCTCAACGTCCTGCCCCAGGGCGCGCCGGAGCGCGAGACCCGGGTGCTGGACATGGTCGCCACGATGGACGACGAGGGCTTCGGCGGCTGCACCCTGACCGGCGAATGCGCGACGGCCTGCCCGAAGGGCATCCCGCTGCCGTCGATCACGGCGATGAACAAGGAGTGGCTGCGGGCGACCCGCAAGGTGGCGCGGTAGCCCGTCTCACCGTCCCGCTCCTCAACGGGCGGAGTCAGCTGACGAATTGGGGACAGGGACCCGGCCCAGGCCCGCGACCCTTGCCAGGCGGGTGAAGGAGTCCAGGAGCGCGTCGCGGTCGTACGTGCTGGTGGTCACCAGGACCTCGTCCGCGCCCGACTCCTCGATGACCGATTCCAGGGCGTCGGCGACCTGTTCCTCGGTGCCCTGGACATGGCCGCCCAGGCCCGACTCGTAGAAGTCGCGCTCCTTCGCGGTCATCGTCAGCGACTCGATCCGCTCGGCGGGCGCGAGCGGGGGGAAGACGCCGCGGGTACGGGAGTGGGCCATCGACCACGCCTCGGGCACCAGCAGCCGGCGCGCCTCCTCCTCGGTCGCGGCGACCGCGACCGTTCCCGCGATGATCACCTGCGGGCGGTCCGCCCAGACGGACGGGCGGAAGCCGGCCCGGTAGCGATCCACGGCCCGCAGCATGCGGTCCCGGCCGCGCAGGTCGCCGACGACCATCGGCAGACCCGCCGCCGCGGCGATGTCGGCGCCCTCGCCCATGGCCAGGACGTACGGCTCCGGCCGCAGGCCCTCGGCGGGCAGGGCGTGGACCTGCGGGTAGAGCTTCTGCTGGCCGGTGAACCAGCCGAGCAGTTCCTCGATGCGCTCGGCGAAGTCCTCGACATCGTGTTTGTCCTTGCCGAGCGCCCGCCGTATCCCGTCCGTGAAGCCGACCGAGCGCCCGAGGCCCATGTCGATCCGGCCGGGGAACAGCGACTCCAGCACCCCGAACTGCTCGGCCACGACGAGCGGCCGGTGGTTCGGGAGCATCACCCCGCCCGTACCGACGCGGATCGTGGACGTCGCCGCCGCGACCGCCGCCGCCAGGACCGTCGGCGCCGAGCCCGCCACCCCGGGCACGCTGTGGTGCTCCGAGACCCAGAACCGGTGGTAGCCGAGCGACTCCAGCTGCCGCGCGAGATGCACGGTGTCACGCAGCGCCTCGGGAGCGGTCCGGCCCTCGCGGGTGCGCGAGCGGTCGAGTACGGAGAATCGGGTGTTCGCGATCGTGGACGTCACCTCCTCTTCAACAGCGACACGGCGCGAGGATTCCCCGGCCCTTCTCTAGGCTGGGCGTGTGACGGACAACAGGCGTGCGACGGACAAGAGCAGACCACTGGCCGTATTCGATCTGGACGGGACGCTCGCCGAGACGGCCCACCGTCAGCACTTCCTGGAGCGCAGACCGAAGGACTGGTCCGGCTTCTTCGGCGCGGCGGGCGAGGACACACCGCTGGCCGAGGGAGTCGCGCTGGCGCTGAAGAGCGCCGAGGAGTGCGAGGTCGTCTATCTCACCGGCCGTCCCGAGCGCTGCCGCGAGGACACCCTGGACTGGCTGGCGGCGAACGGCCTCCCGGACGGCCGGGTGTTCATGCGCCGTAACGACGACAGACGCCCCGCCCGCACGACCAAGGTGGAGCGGCTGCGCAAACTGGCCGCGGGCCGGGAGATCCGCATGCTCGTGGACGACGACGAGCTGGTGTGCGACGCGGTCGAGCGTGCGGGCTTCCGTGTCGTACGCGCCCGCTGGGCGAGCACGTCCCAGGCGCTGAGGGACGGGCAGGAGCGCGAGGGGCGCACCTGACGGGCCGGACCACGAGGGGCGCACCTGAGCGGGGCGGACCACGAGGGGCGCACCTGAGCCGGACCGGAACATCAGGTTCCGCGCGGAGGGGACCGGGTCAGCCCGCCTGGTCGCCGTCCTCCAGGCGGAAGCCGACCTTCAGCCCGACCTGGTAGTGCTCGATCCGGCCGTCGACGATATGGCCCCGGACCTGCGTCACCTCGAACCAGTCCAGCTCGCGCAGGGTCTGCGACGCCCGGTCGATCCCGTTCCGGATGGCCTCGTCGACGCCCGCCTCTGAGGTGCCGTAGATCTCGGTGACCCGGTAGGTGTGGTTGCTCATGGGAGTTGTTCTCCTCTTCGCGCGGGGTCGCGGTGTCACTCCACCGTGCCGCACCACACGGCGCGCCGCGCGGCGGAAGAAGGGCGCGAACCGGACCCGCGACAAGGTCACGGGGCTTGACCGGTTCGTTGGTCCATACCAAAATCGCGCCAATACCCGTGCGAGCGCTCCGTGCTTCCCCCACGTCGGGTTCACTCTTTCGTGCCGCACGCCAGAAGGTGACCTACGTGAGAAACCGCTTCCTTGTCGGATCCGCCGTGTTCGCGTCCTCCCTCGCACTCGTGGGATGCGGAATGCTCCCAGGCGGGGACGACAAGGTCATCACCATCTGGCTCATGAAGGACAGCGTCTCCGGCGCGTATCTGGAGCGGTTCACCAAGGCGTACGAGGAGGAGAACCCCTCGGTCCGGCTGGAGGTCGAGATCCAGGAGTGGACCGGGATCGGCAAGAAGGTGATGGCCGCGCTGGAGGCCGACGACTCGCCGGACATCATCGAGGTCGGCAACACCCAGGTCGCGCAGTACGCGGAGAGCGACGGTCTGCGGGACCTCACCCTGGAGTCCGTCCGGGACCTGGGAAGCGAGGACTGGCTGCCGGGTCTGGCCGAGCCGGGCAGTATCAACGGCTCCCAGTTCGGCATTCCTTGGTACGCGGCCAACCGCGTCGTCATCTACAACAAGGACCTCTTCGCGGAGGCCGGCATCGACGAACTGCCCAAGACCCGCGCCGAATGGCTGGACATCACCGCCCAGCTCGACCAGGGATCCCAGCAGGGCATCTATCTGGCGGGCCAGGACTGGTACACCCTCTCCGGTTTCATCTGGGACGAGGGCGGCGAGCTGGCCGTCGAGTCCGGCGGCGAGTGGGAGGGCCGGCTCGACACCCCCGAGGCGATCAGGGGCATGAAGTTCTACAAGGAGTTGCAGGCGCTCGGCGACGGGCCCAAGGACTCCGACGAGGTCAAGCCGGAGCAGGAGGGCCAGTTCGCCCGGGGCGACATCGCGCAGATCATCGACACCCCCAACTCCGCCGTCCAGATCGAGGAGAAGAACCCCGACCTCAAGGGCAAGCTCGGCTTCTTCCCCGTCCCCGGCAAGACGGCCGGGGCACCCGGCGCCGTATTCACCGGCGGCTCCGACCTCATCGTCCCCAAGAACTCCTCGCACCGGTCGGCGGCGGTCGAGGTGGTAAAGGCGCTGGCCGGTGAGAAGTGGCAGACGGAGCTGGCCAAGACCATGAGTTACGTACCGAACAAGACGACGCTCGCGGATGTCATTGAGGGCCAGGAGGCAACGGCCGCGATGGCGGCGGGCGCCGCGCAGGGGCGGGCGACACCCAACTCGCCGAAGTGGGCCAACGTCGAGCTGGACAACCCGATCAAGCCATATATGACGGCGGTCCTCCAGGGTGAGGACCCGAAGAGCGCGGCCGAGGCCGCCGACGCGAAGATCACGGCGGCGCTGAGGTAGGTTCTGGGCATGCGGCCCCGGGCGAGGCTGCGGAGCGGGCAGCCAGGCGGGCTACGGGGCGGGTTGCGGGGCACGCTGCCGGGCGTGGACTCCCGCCGAGGGCTCCCCGACGTGGGCTTCCGGGCGGGGCTTCCCGGCCGGACCGGGCTCCATGTCCCCTCACGGACCGGTCGCTTTGCCAACGCGTTACCCGTTGGTCCCGGCCATTCAGCCGTCTCACATCCCCGCTCTCCCGGGCTGTCATGTCGAATCCAGCCGGTCACGGAAGAAACAAGGTGCCGGGTCGCCGCGCCAGCGGCGTCCCACCACCGCTCGGTTCTTTCGTCCGGCACTGGAGACCGCTATGTCCGCCTCGCCCGCCACACTCCCCGCCACGGTTCCCGCGCAGCTCCCCGCCACCGTCCCCGCGCAACTCCCCGCCCCCGCCGCCGCTCCCGACCCCGAGCAGCGCTATCTCGTCTCCCTCGCCCGCGACGAGGAGGACGTACGCGCCGCCCAGCGGCTGCGCTACATGGTCTTCGCCGGCGAGATGGGCGCCCTCGTCGACGGCCCCGAGCCCGGCCTCGACGGTGACGCCTTCGACGCCTACTGCGACCACCTGCTGGTACGCGAGGCCGAGACCGGCGAGGTCGTGGGGACGTACCGGCTGCTGCCGCCCGACCGCGCCCGCGCCGCCGGACGGCTGTACTCCGAGAGCGAGTTCGACCTCCAGCGGCTCGACCACATACGCGACGACCTCGTGGAGGTCGGCCGCTCCTGCGTCCACCCCCTGCACCGCAACGGCGCCGTCATCGCCCTGATCTGGGCCGGACTCGCCCGCTACATGACCCGCACCGGGCACAACTGGATGGCGGGCTGCTGCTCCCTCCCGCTGAACGACGGCGGCCTCCTCGCGTCGGCCACCTGGAACACCGTCAAGGACCGCAACCTCGCGCCGGAGGAGTACTGGGTCACCCCGCACCGCCTCTGGACCCCGGACAGCGACACCGTGCCCGCCGCCGCCCGCACCGAACTCCCCGCGCTGCTCCGCGGCTATCTGCGGCTCGGCGCCTGGGTCTGCGGCGCGCCCGCGCACGACCCCGAGTTCGGGGTCGCGGACCTGTACGTCCTGCTGTCGCTGCGCCGCACCAACCCGCGCTATCTGAAGCACTTCCTCTCGCTCGCCCCGGCGCGATGAGCGCCTGGCTGCCCACGGCGCCCTGCACTCCGCAGCTCTGCGCCCCCCGCCCCGACGGCCTGCGCAGGGGCCCGTTCGCCGCGTCCGCGCGGCTGCTCGCCGGTGTCGGCGCCGTCGTCCTCGGGATCCTGCTGGTCCCCGTGGTCGCCCTCTTCGCCGCCGGTCTGCGGGACCGGCTGACCAGAGGCTGGACGCGTACGGTGATCCGGCTCTTCGGGCTGCGCATCCGGGTCGACGGGCCCGAGCTGTCGGCCGGGGCGCCCGGCGGGGTGCTCGTCGTCGCCAACCACATCTCCTGGCTGGACATCCCGCTCATCGCGACGCTGTATCCCGGGCGGGTGCTGGCCAAGAGCGACATCCGGCGCTGGCCCGTCCTCGGCGCCGTCGCGGAACTCGGCGGCACGCTCTTCGTGGAGCGCGACCGGCTCCGCGCGCTGCCGGGCACCGTACGGGACATCCGGGACGCCCTGCGCGCCGGATCGCGCGTGATCGTCTTCCCCGAGGGCAGTACCTGGTGCGGCCGGGACCAGGGGCGGTTCACCAACGCCGTGTTCCAGGCCGCGCTGGACGCGGGCGCGGACGTCCGTCCCGTACGGATCGGCTACCGCCCGCTGGGTCCCGCCGCCTTCGTCGGGGACGACCCGCTCGCCGTCTCGCTGTGGCGGATCGCGGTGGCCGGCGGGCTCACGGCGGAGATCGAGGTGCTGCCCCTGATCCCCGCCGGGAGCCACCCGGACCGCCGCTCACTGGCCCGCGCGGCCCAGGGTGCCGTCGCCGGCGCCGATGTCACCCGGACCGCGTCCGACCACGCCGCCGCCGTTCGGACCGTGAACGCCCCGCCCCCCGTTGGCCGGACCGTCACTGTTCGGACCGTGAACGCCCCGCCCCCCGTTGGCCGGACCGTCACTGTTCGGACCGCCGTCGTCCACGCCGCAGCTGTGCAGACCGCAGCTCTTCAGACGGCAGCTGTCCAGACCGCAACTGATCAGACCGCAGCTGTTCAGACCGCCGTCGCCAGCGACAGTGCGAAGCGACCCGCGTCATCCGTCCACCAGTGCGCCAACTCCATTCCAGCCCCGGCGAGTTCGGAGCGGACCGTGTCCTGAGTGAACTTCGCGGACACCTCCGTACGCATCTCCTCACCCGCCTCGAAGGTGACCACCAGATCCAGCTCGGGGATCTTCACGGTGAGGTCCCGCCGGGCCCTGAGCCGCATCTCGATCCACCGCTGTTCGCTGTCCCAGAGCGCCACATGGTCGAAGTCCGCCGGGTCGAAGTCCGCGCCCAGCTCACGGTCGACGACCGCCAGCACGTTCTTGTTGAAGGCGGCCGTCACACCTGACGCGTCGTCATAAGCCCTGACCAGTACGGACTCGTCCTTCACCAGGTCCGTCCCGAGGAGCAGCGCGTCGCCGGGCACCAGCAGCGCGCGTACCGACGCGAGGAAGTCGGCGCGCTCGTCGGGGAGCAGATTGCCGATCGTGCCACCGAGGAACGCGACCAGCTTCGGCCCCGGTGTGTCAGGCAGCGCCAGCTCCTTGGTGAAGTCGGCGATGAGCGCGTGCACATGGAGGTCCGGCCGCTCGGCGAGAAGGGCGTCGGCGGCGCCGGCGAGCGCGCTCCCGCTCACGTCGACGGGTACGTAACTGTGCAGCGGCGCAAGCGCGTCGAGCAGATGGCGGGTCTTCTCCGAGGACCCCGAGCCCAGTTCGACCAGCGTGCGGGCCCCCGTCGCCGCCGCGATCTCGGGCGCGCGGGCGAGCAGGATCTCCCGCTCGGCGCGCGTCGGGTAGTACTCGTCGAGCGCGGTGATCTCCTCGAAGAGTTCACTGCCCCTGGCGTCGTAGAACCACTTCGGCGGCAGCGACTTGGGGCTTCGGGTCAGCCCGTGCAGCACATCGGCGCGCAGCGCGGCGTCGGTGGCGTCCTCGGGCAGGGTGCGGGTCAGTTGGTACGGGCTCACGTGGAGGGCTCCTTGAGGGGAGTGAGCAGAACGTCGGCGCGGGTCGCCGTCAGCAGGGTGTGGTCGGGGACCTCGTGCCAGCGCGGATCGTCGTCGTACGGCTCCGAGGCGACGACGGCCGCCCGGCCGGGCTCGGCGAGATACCAGAGCGTGTCGCCCCAGGTGGTCGCCGTGACCGTCTCACCGTCCGTCAGCAGCAGATTCAGCCGGGATTCGGGCGCGGCCTCGGCCACCTCCAGGACCGTGTCGGCCAGGGCCTGGCCGATGCCGTCGCCGTCCCGCAGCCGGTGGAGCACCAGCGCCCACACCAACGCCGAGTCGGTCCTGGCGTCCAGCGACAGCAGTTCGGCGGGGGAGAGCGCGGTGGTCAGCGACGCCAGGCTCGACGGCCAGCCGCGCACGGCGCCGTTGTGGCTGAACAGCCAGGGGCCGGAGGCGAACGGCGCCGCCGCCGCCTCACCGTCCGCCCCCGACTCGGTCGCGTCGCGCACGGCGGCGAGCACCGCGCCGCTCCTGACCACCCTGGCCAGGTCGACGACGCTCTGATCGCCCCAGATCGGCCCCGGACGACGGTAGCGCGCGGGCAGCGGGTCGCCGTCCGCGTACCAACCGACCCCGAAACCATCGGCGTTGACCGTCCCGTGCTGCTGCCTGCGCGGCTCCCAGGACTGCCGGTACAGCGCGTACTCGGGGCTGATCAGCACCTCGCGCAGCGGCACCGGCGGTCCCACATAGGCGATATGACGGCACATCACATCCCTCCGGCGGAGCGCGCGGTGCGGAAACCCGCGAAGATCTGGCGGCGCACCGGCAGGTCCCAGTTACGGAAGGTGCCACGGCACGCCACCTGGTCCACGGCGAACGAACCGCCGCGCAGCACCTTGTGGGCGCCGCCGAAGAACACCTCGGAGTACTCCCGGTAGGGGAAGGCGACGAAGCCGGGATACGGCAGGAAGTCGCTCGACGTCCACTCCCACACATCGCCGATCAACTGCCGTACGCCCAGCGGTGAGGCGCCGAGCGGATAGCTGCCCGCCGGGGCCGGCCGCAGATGGCGCTGGCCGAGGTTGGCGTGCTCGGGGGTCGGGTCCTCGTCGCCCCACGGATAACGCCGCGAGCGGCCGGTGGCCGGGTCGTGCCTGGCCGCCTTCTCCCACTCCTCCTCGGTCGGCAGCCTGCGTCCGGCCCAGCGGGCGTACGCGTCCGCCTCGTACCAGCTGACGTGCAGAACCGGTTCGTCGGCCGGGACGGGCTCGACCGCCCCGAAGCGGCGGCGCATCCACTGACCGGCCTCCCGCCGCCAGAACAGCGGTGCCCCGATGCCGTGTTCACGGATCTGGTCCCAGCCGGCCGGTGCCCACCAGCGTTCGTCGGTGTAGCCGCCGTCCTCGATGAAGCGCAGATAGTCGCCGTTGGTCACCGGCGCCGTGTCCAGATGGAAAGCGGGCACGAGCCGGTGGTGCGCGGGCCGTTCGTTGTCCAGCGCCCACGGCTCGCCCGAGGTGCCCATCGTGAACTGCCCGGCCGGAATGAGGACTTCACCCGGCAGCTCGGCCGCGTCGGCGGGATCGGGTCCCGGCGGCTCCGGCGCGGTGAGCGCGGCGGGGCCACGGCGCAGCTGATGGGTGATCAGCATCGTCTCGTCGTGCTGCTGTTCGTGCTGCGCGATCATCCCGAAGGCGAATCCGGCGTCCAGCAGCGGACCGCCCCGCAGCGGACTGCTGTCGAGGATGTCCAGGACCCGGCCACGGACGTCGGAGGCGTACGCCCGCGCCTCGGTGGGGGCGAGCAGCGGGAGCGTGGGACGCAGCGCCCGGGGATGCTCGAAGGCGTCGTACACGGAGTCGATCTCCGGCCTGACGGCCTCCCTGCCACCGACCGTACGGAGCAGCCACTGCTCCTCCTGGTTGCCGATATGGGCCAGGTCCCAGACCAGGGGTGACATCAACGGCGAGTGCTGCGCGGTCAGTTCGGGCTCGTCCACACAGGAGGTGAGCAGCGCGGTGCGCTCGCGCGCGGTGGTCAGCGCGTCGACGGCCCGGCGCCGCAGGGTCTCGACGGATATCCCCTCCGCGATCCCTTCCACGGTCCCTTCCGCGATCCCGTCCGAGGTCGGTCCCACGGTCCGTCCCCCGGTTCCTTTCGCCGTCCCGCCCGCCGTTTCGGCGTTCTCGCTCATGTACGCAGTTCCTTCCCGGTCGCGGGGACCTCCATGTCGTCGGCCGGGCAGCGGCCCGGCACGACGTACCGCTCGTTGAAGGCCGCGACGGCCTCCCGCACACTCTCGGTGGCGCCCGTACGGGGCAGCGCCTCCTGCGCGACGGCGAAGCACTCCACCGCCGCCGCGTGCAGCTCGGGGTCGCCGAGCCCGTCGCGCGCCGCCGTGACCCAGAGCGGATTGCCCGGCGCGGGCAGGGCGCCCGCCGTCTCGGCGAGCGTCTTGACCGTCCGGTACACCGTCTCGGCGGCCTCGGGGTCGTCGAACAGCGCGGTGGTCACGGCCAGCGGCACCATCCAGCCGTCGGGCCCCGACTGGGCATCGATCATCCGCAGCTCCAGATGACCGCGCGGGCGCACCGGCGGGAACAGGGTGGTGATGTGGTAGTCGAGATCGGCGCGCACCGGCGGGCGCGGCAGCCCCGAGCGGATCCACTCCCGGAACGTCAGCGCGTCGGGCACGTCCCAGGGGCCGTCCGCCGTCCGCACGCACATCACCGGCGCGTCCAGCACATACGCGGCCCACGCGGCACGCGGCTCCCGCCGCATGTCGGGCGCCTTCGTGCGCGCCGGATCGAGGTCCGTCCACAGCGCCTGCCGGGTGGAACGCCAGCCGGTGGGACGGCGCGCCTGGACGGGCGAGTTGGCGAACGCGGCCACCAGCACCGCGCCCAGCAGATGGGCGAGCTGCCACCGTCTGCCGTAACCGAGCGGGCCCGGCTCCTCGTGACCCGCGTCGAGACACACCTGGACCGAGGCGGACGAACGCATCATGGCGCGGCCCGAGGGGCCGATCCGGTCGAGGTAGGTCTCCATCGCGTCGTACCGCGGCTCTTTCAGGAGCCTGCCCGGCGAGTGCCACGGATCCTGTCCGAGGCCGGTGAGCGTGAGACCGGCCGTACGCAGTTCGCGGCGTACGGCGGCGAGGTCCGCCGCGGTGGAGTCGACACACTCCATCAGGGAGGCGGCGGGCGCCGAGCTGAGTTCCAGCTGGCCACCCGGTTCGAACGTGAGCGCCGATCGCAGGGGCAGGTCCCGAAGGCCGTCGTAGGCCTTGTCGAGCCGGGCTGCCCGGACCGGTAGTTCGGGGTCGTACAGGTCGTGCACGAGCCATTCGAGTTCAACACCGACGATGCGGGGCGGCCCTGTCTTGAAACATATGCCGCGCAGCAGCGCCTCGGCGTCGTCCTCGTTGAGAGACGGGCCCTCAGCTGCGAATTCGTCCGACGGCATGGTCGGGATCCTCCTGTCGAAGACCGTGACCTGTACCCCGTCCCGGGGTCCGGGGCGGGGCGCTTCGTCCAACCTAAGGCCACTTCCGCCGCTTCGCACAAGAGTGCCCCCTCGGGCAGGAAACATGGTTGCCCCGAGCGTGTTTCCTCGCCGAGGATGCGTGACATGAGCGCACGACTGCGGGGGATCGCGAAGCACACCGAGGAGATCGTCGAGGCGGGCGGATACCGCGCGGAGGACGGCCGCGAGGTGCCTCTCGCGGCGCTGCTGGCCGCCGCGACCGAGGGCACCCGGCTGTACGGACCGGCGCCCGTGCCCGTCACGCCGGACACCTCCCGTACGACATCGTTCGAGGTCACCGGCGAGAGCAGCCTTGAGGCCGCCCGGCGGATGACCTCGGCCGCGCCCGGTCCCGTGGCGGTCCTGAACTTCGCGTCGGCACGTAACCCGGGCGGCGGCTACCTGAACGGCGCACAGGCCCAGGAGGAGGCCCTGTGCCGCGCCTCCGCCCTCTACGTCACCCTGCTGCGCGCGCCCGACTACTACGCGGCGCACCGGGCCGACCGCAGCCCGTTCTACAGCGACCGCGTGATCCACTCGCCCGGCGTACCGGTCTTCCGCGACGACCGGGGCCGGCTGCTCGGCGCCCCGTTCACCGTCGGTTTCCTCACCTCGCCCGCGCCGAACGCCGGGATCGTCGCGCGCGACCGGCCCGAGGAGACCTCACGCGTTCCGGCCACGCTCGCCTCCCGCGCGGAACGCGTCCTGGAGGTGGCGGTGGCGGGCGGCTACCGGCGTCTGGTGCTGGGGGCGTGGGGCTGCGGGGTGTTCCGCAACGACCCGGCGACGGTGGCCGGCGCGTTCCGGGCGCTGCTCGTCGCGCCGCCCGACGGGCCCGGCGGCCGGTTCGCCGGCCACTTCGACCAGATCGTCTTCGCCGTGCTCGACCGGACGGCCGATTCGGCCACGCTGGCCGCTTTCCGCCGCACGTTCGCGGATCTGACGGACGTGACGGATCTGACGGACCGGACGAACCTGACGGACCTGACGGACGTGCCGGCTCAGCGCCAGCCGTAACGCTCCCGCAGTCGCCGTACGACCCGGTCGAACCGCCCCCGGTCGAGCGCGCACGCCTCGCGCCGCATCCCCGCGTCATGGATCCGCAGCACCCGGTCCAGATCCACCCACGACTCCCGGCCCTGCCGGTCCCACGGCCCGACCCCGATCGGCACCCACTCGTGATCGCGGTCGTGCCGCTTGCTGGAGAGCTGCACCGCGAGCAGGGTCCCGGCCGGCTCACGGGCCACCACGAGCACCGGCCGGTCCTTGCCGCGCCCGTCGCGTTCCTCGTACGGCACCCAGGTCCACACGATCTCGCCGGGATCGGGGTCGCCGTCCTTGTCGGGCGCGTACGAGGTGCGTACGGGCCCCACGTCACGCGGGTCGGCCTCGGTGGTCGCCGATGGACCGCTCCTGCCGGGGAGTTCGGGCTCGGGGGTGTGGTCGGGGGCGCCGGAGTCGGTGAAGGGCTTCATCCGACCGAAGGTAGGGCCTGCGAGGTCACGGCCGCCGACCGGGTCCCGCCCCCGACCGCCCGTCGGATCCCCGCCCTCAGATCCACCCCTGGCTCTATCTCAGACCCACCCCTCCAACGAGGCCATGAACGCGTCGAAGTCGTCGCGGTGCGCCGTGTGCCCCGCGCCCTCGACCGTACGGACCTCGAAGCCGCGCGACCGCAGTTCCGCCGCGTCGGCGGGCGAGACCATGGGGCTCGGATCGGCGGTGGTCACCAGCGACGGCACCACCGGCGTGACCGGCCGCAGATCCGTGCCGAACGCCGGAGCGATGCCGTACGCGGTCGTCTCGTCCCACACGGCGAGACCGGCCACCTCAAGGTCCACATCCAGCTCGTCCCAGCGGGGATTGAGCGCGGATATCTCCTCGCGCGTCAGGGTCTTGGCCGCCGCGAGCGTGGCGGGTCCGGTGCTCTCGGTGGCGCCCTCCGCCGGGCCCGGCAGGTGCCACGCCGGATCGCAGTAGACCGCGCGGCGCGGCGCCAGCCGCTCCACCGCGAGGGCGAGCGCCATCCCGCCCAGCGAGTGACCGATCGCCACCTCCGCCCCTGCGGGCAGTGTCTCCACCAGATCGTCGGCGAAGTCCTGCGGTGCGTAAGGCCCTTGGCCGCTGGCACCGTGACCGCGCAGATCGACGGCGATCACGCGCAGTCCCCGCGCGGCCAGCGCGGGCCCCACGCGCCGCCAGGTCCGGTGGTCGGCCATGATGCCGTGGATCAGGAGCGCGACGCGGTCGCCCTCGCCCCAGGTGTGGGTGTGCAGTCGCAAGGCAATCCCTTTCGTACGAAGGTGAGTTCGGGCGACGGGCCCCGGAAGCCGGCGACGACGCGTCTGGAAAGATGCGGGGGGCGATGAGCCAGTTACCTGAACCACCCTCCCCGCCCCGTCCCGGACGCCCCGCCGAACGTCCCGTCCCCACCAGCGCCGATGTCGCCCGGCTGGCCGGAGTCTCGCGCGCCACCGTCAGTTACGTACTCAACAACACCTCCGCCGTACGGATCAGCGAGCCCACCCGCCGCAAGGTCCGTGAGGCCGCCGAGGAGTTGGCGTACGTCCCCCACGCCGCCGCGCGCAGCCTGCGCGCGGGACACACCAGGATTGTCCTGCTCCCCACCGCCCACGTCCCCGTCGGCCCCCTCTACGGCAGCTTCCTCAACGACCTCCAGTGGGCGCTGAGGCGCCTGGACTACACCGTCGTCCAGTACGGCAGCCTCGGCCTCGACGGCGACGAGGCGGCGCGCGCCTGGGCCGAACTGCGCCCGGTCGCCGTCGTCTCCCTCGGCGAGATCGCCCTCACCCCCCACGGAGTGGAGATACTCAAGCGCTCCGGCGCGAAGGCCGTCATCACACTCGGCCCGCGGGAGGTCGAGGGCGCGCACGCCCTGGTGCTCGACCAGAGTGAGATCGGCCGCCGGGCCGTGGACCACCTGCTGGAGCGGGGTCGCCGCCGGATCGGCGTCGTACTGCCCGAGGAACCCGGGCTGGAGCTGTTCTCGGAACCCCGGCTCGCGGGCGCGCGGGCCGCGGCCTCGGCGCACTCCGGCGGCGCCCGCGTGGAGCCGCTGCCGCTGGCGTACACCGAGGAGTCGGCCGCCCGGCTCGCCGCCCGCTGGGACGGCCTCGGCCTGGACGCCGTCTACGCCTACAACGACGAGTACGCCATGCTCCTCATGAGGGCGCTCCAGGACGCGGGCATCGACATCCCCGGCGCGACGGCGGTCATCGGCGCCGACAACCTGCTGCTCGGCAGGCTCCTGCGGCCCCGGCTCTCCACCGTGCGGATCGACCTCGTCACCGGCCGTCGGCTGGCGGCACTGGTCGACCGGGTGGTCCGCGATCCGGGCGGGGAACCGGAGCGCCACGACGTGATGGGCGCGCTGGCCGTACGGCGCGAGTCGACCTGACCGCCCGCCGCCGCTGCCCGCGAGCCCCCTCCCACGCCGGGAGGCGCGGAGAGGCGGTGACACGGGGACGACATGCGCGCGGTCCGCCCCTTGTCTACCGTCACCAGCATGAGCACTCACTGGCACCCCTACCCGCGGCGCTTCGAGATCCTGCTGGTACCGGAACACACCGCCGACCACCCCGGCCCGCCGGACGCGGCGACCGCGCTGCGCTCGGCCGTGGTCGAGGTGACCGGAGAGATCGGCGAATCCGGCTATCCGCGCTACGTGGGCGGCGGCATGATCGCGGACATCGACCCGGAGACCCGTACCGTCGAAGGCCTGCTGATCGACGACTACGAGGTGGACTACGGCCTGTCGGCGCGCGTCATCGACGCCCCCGAGACTCCCGACACCCCGGACGCCCCGGACGCCCCGGACGCCCCGACGGCGGTCTGAGGGCGGTCCGACGCCGGTCTGACGGCGGGCCCCCGGCTCTCCTGGCGGGTGGGGTCAGTCCCAGACCAGGTTGAGGGAGCGTTCGAAGTTGACGTATCCGGCGCGGGCGAAGGACTTCGCCATGGGGACGTTGCCGAGGTCCGTCGATGCCCTGATCCGGTCGACACCCTCGGCGGCCAGGACGCGGGTGCCCTCGGCGAGGATCTCGTCGATGTGGCCGTGGCCGCGATGTGCGGGCAGGACACCGATGTACGCGATGATCGGGTGGTAGTTGTTCCGGGCCGGGATCACGAACCCCACCGGACCGCCACCGTCGGCGAGTTCGGCGATACGCCACCACTCGTGCGGGCTCTTGAACTTGGCGAACTCGCCGTCGTAGTGCCGTTCCGCCGCCTCGCGCGGGCTCAGCCCGGATGCCAGGTCCGCCTGGCCGTGGGCGTCGAGGGTGCCCTCCATGACCGGGGTCATCAGGGCGAGCAGGTCCGCGCGGTCGGCCACCGGCCGGAAGACGAGACGCCCTTCGGACTCCGAGTCCGACCCGGACTTCGACTCCGGCTCCGGGAGCGGGGACGGCGGGGTCCACTGGAGCCGTAGCCGTTCGACCAGCAGCCGTGCGCCGGTGCTCTCCAGCACGCGCGTACGGGATTCGACCACCTCGCGGGCCGCGGGGTCCTCGCGCCAGTCGGGCGGGACGAAGCGGCCGTACTCGGGCAGCTTCGCGCCCGCCGGGAAGACGGCCGCCGTCGCCGTCCTGAACAGCCGCAGGCCGATCTCGTCGCGGTCGGCCCGGGGCAGCGTGTCGTCGACGTCGAAGAAGTCGAACTGGAGCGGGACATCACCGCCCGGGGTCGTCCACCAGGCGAGCCGGGCGAGGAGACGGTCGCCGCCCAGCGCCACCCAGGTCCACTCGGGGCGGCGGCAGCCGGCGGCGAAGTCGTCGGCCAGTTCATGGTCGAGGACGTAGGAGAGCCGGCAGAAGAGACCGATCTCCTCGGGGCCGGTCAGAGGTCGGTAGCTCACCGATGCCAGGGTCAAGTCAACTCCTGTGAAGGGGCGCGGGGTTCGGACCCGGGACGTCGTACGGGTCAGGTGCGCCGGTGGTCCGGGCGGAGGGCGGCCGGTTCGACGCGGGCCAGTGCGCCTGTCTCCAGGGCCGCCCACAGGGCGCCGTCGGGGCCCACGGTGATGCCGTGCGGCTCGGAGCCGGGGGTGGGCAGATCGTGGAGGGTGACCGTGCCGTCGGAGGTGATGGAGCCAACACGGTTGCCGCCCCACTCGGTGAACCAGGCCGTGCCGTCGGCATCGGTGGTGACGGCGTGCGGCTTGGCCGACCGGTCGGGCAGCGGGTACTCGGTGATCCGGCCGTCGGGCGTTCTGCGACCGATCTGACCTGCCGCGATCTCGGTGAACCAGACGCTCCCGTCCGGGCCCGCGGCGATGCCGACCGGTGCCGCCGCCTCGGTGGGCAGCTCCTGGACCGTGACGCGGCCGTCCATGCCGATACGGCCGATGGCGTTGGCCTGGTTCATCGTGAACCACATCGCGTCCCCGGCCGCGCAGATCGCGGAGGGGAACGCGCCGGTGCGCGGCAGCGCGTACTCGGTGACCGTTCCGTCGGTGGTGATTCGGCCGACGCGGTCGGCGGCGGTCTCGGTGAACCACAGCGCGCCGTCCGGACCCGCCGCGATACCGAAGGGACCGCACTCCGCGGTCGGCGGCGCGAACTCCGTCACCTCACCGGCCGTCGTGATCCGGCCGATCCGGTGCGCCCGGTACTCGGTGAACCACAGTGCGCCGTCCGGCCCGTTGGTGATGACCGTCGGACCGCTGTCCGGGGCGACCGGACAGTTCGTCGGCTCCTCCCCGGGGACGAGCCGACCGATCCTGCCGCTGTGCACCATGGTGAACCACAGCGCACCGTCCGGGCCGGTGGTGATCGCGTACGGGCCGCTGTCGCGACCGGACACCGGGTACTCCTCGACGGTCCCGGCCGCCGCTTGAGCCGTTCGACGCGGCTCGCGCCGAAGCGCCGTCCGATCGTCCTGACCGGCCTCCCGCCCACGATGGTGTGCCTGCGCAGCGCTCGGGTCAGATGTCACGCGCGAATCTCTCCGTCGGGGGCTCGTATCGGGTGGACGGAGCCAAGGGTGGCGAGACTCCGTGCCCCGTGCGGTACGCGCCCCCCGGCCGGTACCCAGCATGCCTTCCGGGCGCCCCGGGGAGCAACGGTCGATCTTGGCACGGCCCCATTCCCGCCCACGGGGAGACCCTGCCCCGTCGGCCCGCGCATCCGCCGGCCGGACGGGGGTGCCTCAGGCGCTCTCGCCCGGCGTCTTCGCGGCTGCCTCCGCCTCCGCGACCGACTTGCGGACCTCGTCCATGTCGAGCGCGCGCGCCTGTCCGATCACGTCCTCCAGAGCCGTCTCGGGCAGCGCACCGGGCTGGGCGAAGACCGCGACGTTGTCCCGGACGATCATCAGCGTCGGGATGGAACGGATCTCGAACGCCGCTGCCAGCTCCTGCTGCGCCTCCGTGTCGACCTTCGCGAAGACCAGGTCGTCGTGGCGCTCGGACGCCTTCTCGTACACCGGGGCGAACTGACGGCACGGACCGCACCAGGAAGCCCAGAAGTCGATCAGGATGAAGTCGTTCTCCGACACCGTCCGGTCGAAGTTCTCCTTGGTGAGTTCCACAGTGGCCATGACCTGATACCTCTTCCTGTTCTCTCCGGATGAAGCCGCCTCCAACAACGGTGGTCGCCACCGCCGTATTCCTCGCCCATTCCCGAAGATCGTGTGGCCATGCGGCGGGCGCCGCACGAGACTGTCCTCATGACGGAAGCCATTGAGTACGACGTTGTGGTGCTGGGAGCGGGACCGGTCGGGGAGAACGTCGCCGAGCGGGTCAGGGCCGCCGGACTGAGCGCCGCAGTCGTCGAGAGCGAACTGGTCGGCGGCGAGTGCTCCTACTGGGCGTGCATGCCCAGCAAGGCGCTGCTGCGCCCGGTCATCGCCCGTGCGGAGGCACGCCGCGTGCCGGGCCTGAGCCGGTCCGTCCAGGGCCCGCTCGACATGCCGGCCGTCCTCGCGCACCGCGACGAATACACCTCGCACTGGAACGACGACGGCCAGGTCGCCTGGCTCGACTCCATCGGCGCCGTCCTGTACCGGGGCCAAGGCCGGCTCGACGGCAAGAAGCGGGTGACCGTCACCGGCGCCGAGGGCCCCGTACAGGTCCTCACGGCCCGCCACGCCGTCGCCGTCTGCACCGGCACCAGCGCCGTCGTGCCCGACCTGCCGGGCCTGGCGGGCGCCAAGCCCTGGACGAGCCGCGAGGCCACCAGCTCCCCGAGCGTGCCGGACCGGCTCGTGGTCGTGGGCGGCGGCGTGGTCGGCGTCGAGATGGCCACGGCCTACTGCGGCTTCGGCGCGCAGGTCACCCTGCTGGTACGGGGCGAGGGGCTGCTGCCCCGTATGGAGCCCTTCGTGGGGGAACGGATCACCGAGTCGCTGACCGAGGCGGGCGCCTCCGTACGTACGGGCGTCTCGGTCGCGTCCGTCGAGCGCGACGGCGGCAGCGGACCGGTCACGGCGGTCCTCGACAACGGCGAGCGGATCGAGGCGGACGAGATCCTTTTCGCGACCGGCCGGGCACCACGCACCGAGGACATCGGCCTGGACACCGTCGGACTGAAGGCGGGCTCCTGGCTGACGGTCGACGACAGCTGCCGGGTGACGGGCAGCGACTGGCTCTACGCGGTCGGCGACGTCAACCACCGCGCTCTCCTCACCCACCAGGGCAAGTACCAGGCCCGCATCGCGGGCGCGGCGATCGGCGCCAGGGCGCAGCACGTACCCCTGCTGGAGACCGACCGCTGGGGCGCCCACGCGGCGACGGCCGACCACGACGCGGTCCCGCAGGTCGTCTTCACCGACCCGGAGGCGGCGTCGGTCGGCCTCACCCTGGCGGAGGCCGAGGCGGCGGGCCACCGGGTCCGCGCGGTCGACTACGCCATCGAGAACGTCGCGGGTGCGAGCCTGTACGCGGAGGGCTACCAGGGCCACGCCCGGATGATCGTGGACCTGGACAGCGAGATCCTGCGGGGCGTGACGTTCGTGGGCCCGGGGGTCGGCGAACTGCTCCACTCGGCGACGGTGGCGGTGGCGGGCGAGGTCCCGATCAGCCGCCTGTGGCACGCGGTCCCGTCGTACCCGACGATCAGCGAGGTCTGGCTGCGGCTGCTGGAGACGTACCGGGGGTAGCGGCGGCTGGAGGGGGGCGCGCTCGCCGGGCCGGGCTGCTTGACGCCACCGACGGTGCCGCCACCTACGTGCCGGCCCCGCTCTCGACGGACCGAGCCGATGAGGCGAGGCCGTGGACGGGCGGGCTAGCGGCCGGCTCCGGTGGCCGGCCGTCGTCCCCGCACGGCGCGGGGACGACGGCCGCGCCCTGCCGCGCCCTCGCGGCACGCCTCCCCCCGCTCACTCCGCCGGGATGATCACCCCCAGCGCCGCGTCCCGGACATCCGCCGACGGATGGTCCCGCAGTGCCCGCAGGAGCGTGCGCCAGGCGGGTGGCCAGCTGAGGCGGGGGCCCATGAGGGTGATCAGGGCGACGGACAGGAGGCCGGTGGCGGGGTCGCCCGTGTGCGCCAGGTCGGTGGCGGCGGTCAGGGTCGTCGCCGGGGCCGACGGCAGGGGGTGGCGGGCGAGGCTGTCGCGCAGTTGGTCCGCCGTTGCCGCCGCCAAGGCCGGGCGGCCGTGTGCGTTGGCCGCCAAGTCCCTCAGGCGCGTGGTGAGTTCGGGCAGATCGGCGTTCAGGTCGACGAGCGCGCGGAGCACGTCGGCGCGGGCCCGGGCGAGCGACGGCTCGTCGGCCAGTTGGGTGGCCACGGCCGACAGCACCGGACGGGCCTCCGGCTTCGGCCGGTTGAGCAGAGGGCCCAGCAGCGCGAGCAACCGCTGCCGGGACGGCAGATCCCTGTCCGGCGCGGTGCCGGGCTCGCCGGCGGCGATCGCCGGGAGCAGCGCCGCCAGTGTGCCGTGCAGCAGGCTCCCCGGCGCGGCCCCGCCGACGGGATGCGGCAGCCCGGAGACGGCCAGATTGACGATCGTCGTGGTGGCGTGCCGCCAGACGGCGCGTGCCCCGTCCCCCTCGCCGAGGTCGGTGACCCGCTCGGACAGCCCCTCCACCACCTCCGGCGCGTACCGCACCCACTGGAGGAGCGCCCGCAGCCCCGCCGCCGCCGGCTCCAGGTCCGCCGACCGGGACACCTCACCCACCAGGCGGGCGTACCGGCGCCGGTGAGCCTCCGGCAAGGACCGGGCCGGTGTCCGTACGACCGCCTGAAGCACCTGGGGCGCGCCCTGTGTGGCCGCCCTGAGGACGGACCAGGTCTGCTCCTCGGCGAGCAGCTCGGTCGAGAAGGCCACGACCGTCGCCTGTACGTCGGGGTGCCGGGCCGGCGCGTGGAAGGCCGCCGAGAGCAGCGCCGCCGCGCGGGGGAGTGGCAGGAGGGTGGCCGCCAGCCGTACCGCCTCCTTGCGGCTCGTCACCTTCACGCCCTCCTCGGCGGTGAGCAACGCCTCCAGCCGCTCGGCGAGTTGGGACGGCGCGACGAACCGCGCCGCGCGGGACGCGGCGTACACGGCCACCCGGGCGCGGTCGCCCCCGGCCTGGCCCAGCAGCACCGGGAGCGAGTCCTGCGGATCGTCGGCCCATACGAGCGCGCCGAGCGCGGCCTCGGCCAGCACCACCTCCGGGGAGCCGGCGTACCGCAGCCCGAGCGCACGCCCGTACCCCGGGACCGTCGCGGCGGCCCGGATCGCGGCGGCGCGCCGGTGGAGCGGCTGCGACTCGTCGCCGGCCGCCGCCGCGGCCATGGCGCCCGCCGCCGCCTGCTGGCGCGGCGACCAGCGTTCGGCGTGACGGAGATCAGGCAGCGGCTGACGCGTACCGCGTCTGAGGAAGCGGCCGTACGGCGGCGGCCCGCCGAGCACCACGTCCAGCAGATCGGTCCGACGGGTCGTCAGAACCCGTTCCACCGGGGCGAGTACGGCCGCCGACGGTTCGAGCTCCAGGATCCTGGCCACCCGCTCGCCCCGGCCGGACGTCGGCCGGAGCCAGTGGGCCGCCGCCGTCGTGAACGCGCTGTCGTCGCCGTGCCTCAGGGCGTCTTCGAGCAGCCCCTGGAGGACGGGCATCCGGTGGGCACGCCTGCCGAGCGAGGCCGTGAGCGTGAACAGCGGCTGATAGTCGCCCTTCTCCGCCACCGCGTCCAGCCACGGGCGCAGCGCGTCGAGCACCTGGTGCTCCTGGCCGCGTCGCAGCGTACGGTCGAGCGCGCCGAGCCGGCCCACGCCGACATGGGCGGCGATCCGTTCCAGGGCGCTCAACGACCAATCCACCAGGGCCTGTTCGCCGCCCACCGCGTGCTCGCGGAGCAGGGCCGTCGCCAGCTTCCTGACGGCCTCCGTGGTGGTGTGGGAGATGTCCCGCGCCTCCAGGGCGTCCCGCAGGACGCGGTCCAGCGTCCCCGCGCACTCGGCCGTGAACAGGCCGGGGTGCACATCGGCGAGCGCGCGCAGCGCGGCGCCGCGTACCGGATCCTGTTCGTTGCGCAGCCGAAGCAGCTCGGTCAGCGTCTCGTGCACGGCCGTCCGGTCGCGGGAGCGCGCGGCGTTGGCGACGAGCAGCGGCCAGGCGAGTGCGCGGTCGGCCGCGTTCGGGCGCCGGGTCCCCGCGAGCAGCTCGGTCCGTGCCTCGTCGACCGGGCCGTACGCGACCAGTTCCAGGATCTCGTACCAGGACCGGCCCGTCTCGCGGCGCCGGGCCGCCCACCGGCGGGCCTCCGCCCAGCGGCGCTCGCGCGGCAGCAGGGCGAGCACCGGCAGCACGTCGCGGACGTCGGCCTCGACGCCCTCCGTCACCAGGTCGAAGAAATCACTCCGGCGGTGCGGCGGCAGCGCCTTGAGCAGATCGAAGAGGAGGAAGGGTATGCGGTCGGCCCAGTGGCGGCCGAGCGCCGGCAGCGAAGGAGGGTCGGCGTGGACGAGCCGCCGCAGGACGGACACCGACGGCTGCGCCGGATGCGACGACCTACTCCGGTCCCGTGGCAGCAGCAGCCGTACGGTGCGCTCCGCGTCGACGGTCACCAGCTCGTTCAGCCGCTGCACGAGCGCTGCCGGAAGCGGCTCGGGCCCGTGCCGCTCCAGCATCGACAGCACCCGCTCGGCGCGGACGGAGACGGCCGCGGCCACCCCCTCCGCCCAGCGGTGCCAGGCGGCGTCGCGTTCGGCGCGCGGGCGGTCCGCCAGATCCCTCTCCACATGGTCGAGGACCTGATCGGGGAAGTTGAGGCCGAGCTTGGTCCAGGACTCGACGGCGTAGGAGAGCTCGGGCAGCGCCGCCGCGACGAACTGCGCCGAACAGACCGGCAGCAGCTTGGCCGCCGTGCGGTCACCCCACCGCTCGCGCAGCCTCGGGACCAGGCGCTCGGCCAGTGCCGTACGCCCGCTCGCCAGCACCACCTCGCCCAGCCGCTGCCTGGCGTCGGCCGAAGCGTCCTCGTACGCCGCCTCGATCGCGGCATCCGGCAGCGGGAGCGTGCGAGCGGCCCGCAGCGCGTACGCCCGGACCACCGGGTCCCGGTCGGTCAGCCCATCGGCCAGGAAGTCCAGCTGCCGGCCGACCAGCGCGGCGAACGCCGCGAGCCGTCGCTCGTAGGTGCCACGGCCCGCCAACTCGGCTACCAGGGCAGGCAGTTCGTCAGCCGTCGGCAGTGAACGGACAGTGCGGGCAAGGTGCTTGAGGCGGTCCGGGTACGACAGCGGTTCGAGCGCGGCGAGCAGACGGTCGACGGTGAGTGGCATGACCGCGATTGTGCCCGGTGGGGTGGGACGGGCCCAGCGGATATACGCGGGCGGTGCCGCTCCCACGCACCGTCCGCCGGGCCCACGCATCGTCCGCCGGGCTCCGACGTACCGTCCGCCGGGCTCCCCGTACCGCCCCGGGACTACGGCTGGGTACCGACGTACTCCCGCAGATGGCGGGCCGTGACCGTGTCCGAGTGCGCCACCAGATCCGCCGGCGTACCCGTGAAGACGACCTGCCCGCCGTCGTGCCCACCGCCCGGCCCCAGGTCCACCAGCCAGTCCGCGTGGGCCATCACCGCCTGGTGGTGCTCGATCACGATCACCGTGTTGCCCGCGTCCACCAGCCGGTCGAGCAGCGCCAGCAGCTTGTCCACGTCCGCCATGTGCAGTCCGGTCGTCGGCTCGTCCAGGATGTAGACGGAGGACTTCTCCGCCATCTGGATCGCCAGCTTCAGCCGCTGCCGCTCACCGCCCGACAGGGTGTTCAAGGGCTGGCCGAGCCGCAGATAGCTCAGCCCCACATCCGTGAGCCGGCCGAGGATCGCGTGCGCCTGCCCGCCGGGGAAGTAGTCGTACGCCTCCGCGACCGACATCGAGAGCACCTCGCTGATGTTCTTGCCGTTCAGCTGGTAGGTGAGCACCTCGGGGGTGAACCGCTTGCCCTCGCACTTCTCGCACACCGAGGCGACGCCCGCCATCATCGCGAGGTCGGTGTAAACCAGCCCGAGCCCGTTGCAGTTGGGGCAGGCGCCCTCCGAATTCGCGCTGAACAGCGCCGCCTTGACACCGTTGGCCTTGGCGAACGCGGTACGGATCGGGCTCAACAGCCCTGTGTACGTCGCCGGGTTGCTCCGCCGCGAACCCCGGATCGGTGACTGGTCCGCCACCACCACCCCGTCCCGGCCGGAGAGATAGCCGTGGATCAGCGACGACTTGCCCGACCCCGCCACCCCGGTGATCACGCTCAGCACACCGGTCGGGATGTCGACGCTCACGTTCTTCAGATTGTGCAGATCGGCGCCCTCGATGGACAGCTGCCCACGCGGCTCACGCACCGACTCCCGCAGCCCCGCCCGGTGTTCGAGGTGCCGCCCGGTCAGGGTGCCCGACGCGCGCAGCCCCGCCACGTCGCCCGTGTAGCAGATCTGCCCGCCCGCCGTACCCGCGCCGGGACCCAGATCCACCACATGATCGGCTATCGCGATGACCTCGGGCTTGTGCTCCACGACCAGCACCGTGTTGCCCTTGTCCCGCAGCCGTAGCAGCAGGTCGTTCATCCGCCGGATGTCGTGCGGGTGCAGCCCGATGGTGGGCTCGTCGAAGATGTACGTGGCGTCGGTGAGGCTGGAGCCCAGATGCCGCACCATCTTCACGCGCTGCGCCTCACCGCCGGAGAGGGAGGACGAAGCGCGGTCCAGGCTCAGATAGCCCAGTCCGATCTCGACCAGCGACTCCAGCAGATCCCGCAGATTGCCGAGCAGCGGAGCCACGCCCGGATCGTCGATCTTCCGTACGTACTCGGCCAGATCGCTGATCTGCATCGCCGAACACTCGGCGATGTTCACGCCGTCGATCTTCGAGGACAGCGCGGCGGCGCTCAGCCGGCTGCCGCCGCAGGACGGGCACTCGGCGAAGACCACGGCCCGGTCCACGAAGGCCCTGACATGGGACTGCATCGAGTCCCGGTCCTTGACCAGGATCGTACGGTTGAGCTTGGTGATGAGGCCCTCGTACGTCATGTTGTTGGAGCCGACCTTGACCTTGGTCGCGGTCTTGTGGAGGAAGACCTCCCACTCCTCGGGCGTGAAGTCCTTGAGCTTCTTGTCCGGGTCGTAGAAGCCCGAGGCGACCATGATCTGCCAGTACCAGGCGTCGATCTGGAAGCCGGGGACGGTGATCGCGCCCTCGTTCAGGGAGAGTTCGCGGTTGACGAGCTGGTCGATGTCTATCGTCGAGACCTGACCGACGCCCTCGCACTCGGCGCACATGCCCTCGGCGGCGTTGAAGCTGAAGGCGGTCGAGGTCCCGATGTGCGGGGTGCCGAGCCGGCTGTAGATGATCCGCAGCATGGTGTACGCGTCGGTCGCCGTCCCCACCGTGGAACGGGAGTTGGCGCCCATCCGCTCCTGGTCCACGACGATCGCCGCGCTCAGATTGTGCAGCGAGTCGACGTCCGGCCGGCCCATGCTCGGCATGAAGCCCTGGACGAAGGCGCTGTACGTCTCGTTGATCAGGCGCTGGGACTCGGCGGCGATGGTGCCGAAGACGAGCGAGGACTTGCCGGATCCCGAGACGCCGGTGAAGACCGTGAGCCGGCGCTTGGGGATGTCCAGCGAGACCTCCCTCAGGTTGTTCTCGCGGGCTCCGCGGACCTTGATCACGTGGTGACTGTCGGCGGCTGGGATGTTCACGGACTGCTCCTCGTGCTTCTCGGCGAGCAGCTAGCGTACACCGTACTCAGAGTGGATCGCACATACATTCGAAATGATAGTGCCGACAGTCCCGGACGTGGGTGCTGATGAGTGGTGGGCGGGCGCGGGGCGTACGGGGCTACGGCCGCGCGGTACCCGCTACAGCCAGCCGTTGCGGCGGAAGCTGCGGTGGAGGACGTAGCACGCCGCCGCCATGACGCCGACGACCGTCGGATAGCCGTACGTCCACCCCAGACCGGGCATGTGCTCGAAGTTCATCCCGTAGATCCCGCAGACCATCGTCGGCACCGCGATGATCGCGGCCCACGCGGTGATCTTGCGCATGTCCTCGTTCTGCGCGACGGTCACCTGCGCGAGATGGGCCTGGAGGATCGAGTCCAGCAGATTGTCGAAGGCCGCTATCTGTTCGGTGAGCCGGGCCAGATGATCGGCGACGTCACGGAAGTACGGGCGCACCTGGGGAGTGACGGCCGGCAACGTCCGGTTGGCGAGCATGTCGAGCGGCCGGTCCAGCGGCGCCACGGCCCGCTTCAGCTCCAGCAGTTCCCGCTTGAGCTGGTAGATGCGTCCGGCGTCGCCCTTGCCCGCCCGGCCCGCCGCCTCGTTGAAGACGGCGGTCTCGACATGATCGATGTCGTCCTGGACGGCGTCCGCCACGGCGAGGGAGTCGTCGACGACCTGGTCCGCGATCGCGTGCAGTACGGACGAGGTCCCCATCGCCAGCCGCTCGGGCGCGGCCTCCAGCCGTTCCCTCAGCGGACCGAGCGAACCGTGCCTGCCATGCCGGATCGTGATGACGAAGTCGGCCCCCGTGAAGACCATCAGCTCGCCCGTGTCCACCACTTCGCTGGTGGCGGTGAGCGCCTCGTGCTCGACATAGCGGCAGGTCTTGAAGACCGCGAACAGCGCCCCGTCGTAACTCTCGACCTTCGGCCGCTGATGCGCGTGCACGGCGTCCTCGACAGCCAGCGGATGGAGCCCGAACAGCTCGGCGAGGCCCTTGAGCTCGGACGCGTCGGGCTCGTGCAGACCGATCCATACGAAGCCCCTGCCGGACCTCCGGACCCGTCGCACGGCTTCGTCGACGGGGCAGTCGCCCGGCTGACGTATCCCGTTCTCGTAGATCACACAGTTCACCACCGCGCTGCCGAGAGGCGACCGGGCCGGGTGGCTGAGGTCGACAGTGCTGCGGTAGACGCGCCGCACCGCCCGGCGAAGGCGACGGATCATGGGCACGAGCAGGCTCCGTTCGATGGATCGGCGGCCAGTCTGCCACCACGCGCCGGGCGCCGTCCCCGGTCCCCGGCAGCCCGTTCGCGCCGCCTCGCCCCGGGCGACATGCGGGCCGCGTGCTCTGCTGGCACAGTCGTCAGGAGCGGAGGGGAGCGCGGGGGCATCCACTGGCACGACCGGAGTGAGGCGAGCGGCCATGGCGGCGAGGCATCCTGCGTTCGGGGCCCCGTGCTGGGCGAGCCTGCTGGCCCGCGACCTGGACGACACGCGGAACTTCTACGGAGCCGTACTGGGCTGGACCTTCCGCCCGGCCGGCCTCGACGACCAGTTCGTCGTGGCGGAGACGGGCGGCGTACCGGTCGCGAGCATCGGGGCGCTGGCGCCCGCCCTCCAGGTGGCGGTGGCCTGGACGCCGTACTTCGTGGTGAGCGACGTGAACGCCACGGCCTCCCGGATCCGGGAGCGCAGCGCCACGGTCGCCGTGGGCCCGCTGGCCTTCGAGATGGGCCGGGCGGCCCTCGCCGCCGACCGGGACGGGGCCGTCTTCGGCTTCTGGGAAGGCGAGCCGCTGCCCGACGCCACGGTCAAATCCGGCTCACCGCCCTTCCGGCTGGAGCTGCGCACGTACGACGCCATCGCCTCGGCGATCTTCTACGGCGAGGTGCTGCACTGGGCCGACGACGGGCTCGGCGGCATCGACGTCAGCTACGAGGAGGACCACGTCGTGCTCCGTACGGGACACGGCTCCGGGCATGTCGTGGCGCGCATAAGCAGCGGCGGCGTCGAGGCGGCGGTCAACCCGCATCTGCGGCCACGCTGGCACGTGTCGTTCCCCGTGGACGGCGTGAAGGCCGTGCGAGCGGCGGTCGAGGCGGCCGAGGAACGGGGCGGCGCCGTGGTCGCGGCGGAGGAGACGGCGTACGAAGGTGGGGAGCAGGTCACACTGCGGGACCCCGACGGCGGGCTCTTCACCTTGACGGACCGCTGAGGAACGAGTGAGGAGCGGTGAGGACCGGTGGGCCACTGAGACCGCTGAGGGCGACTGACGGACCTCTGACGACGACTGACGGACCGCTGCGAACAGCTGACCACGGACCGCTGCGAACAGCTGACCGACCGACGACCGGACCGGACCGCCCGCTTTCCCGCTCGGTGAGTGGGTAAGCGGCGAGGACCCGGCGAGAGCCCGGCGACGAAAGGGATCATCACGTGAGCCAGCGACATCCGGAGGACTCGGAAGGCAACGGCCAGGGCCAAGGCCAGGGCCAGGACCAGGGCAGCGGCCCCGGCAGCGGCAACGGCGCGGCCGTCCCGAGGGATCTGCCCGACCAGCACGCCCGGCCCGGAGACGATCCGCTGGACGTGGACATCGAGGGGCTGGACTCGTCCGACGGCGACTCCGACGACTCCGACGACGCCGATGAATCCGAGGACTCCGGAGCCCCGGACGCCTCCGGGAGCCCCGACGTCCCCGACGCCCCGGACGAGGCGGGCGCGGGCCGGCGCGGCAGTCCCCACCCGGGCGGGGTGCATCCCGAGCAGCCCGTCCCCGACGAACCGTCGGGCTGACCGGCCCGGCGTTCACTTCCCAGCGGAGGAGCCCACGGTGAAAAGCACCCACAAGTCCACCCCCGACCACACCCCGGCACACAGCGCCGACGCCGACGTCACGGTGGAACTCAGCGGCTGCGAGGCCGAGGACGCGCACGCCGTGTTCGGCGCGCTGCGCACCGCCTTCGCCTCCGACCGCGCGTCCGACGACAGACCGCAGGAAGTGGCGGGCGCCCGCCCGACGGTCTGGAGCTCGACCTTCGACGTGTCGGAGGTACGGGCCAAGGCCGACCCGGCCCGGCTGACCAAGCCGGTCACGGCGGACCTCCAGGGCGGCTACTGGGCCGTCGCCAGGCTCCAAGAGGCCCTGACCGGGGCATTCGCCGTCGAGGTGCTGGGTACGGCCGCAGGCGACCAGGAGCAGGAGGCGCAGCTGCGGCTGGAGACGCGCCGCCCCTGAGGATTACGCACCTGGCACCGGGCGCCGATATCACCCACGGTGAACACGGCTGCCGGACGCAAGCGGCTCCGGCCGGCCTCCGGGCCGCGCCCGCAGGACCGTCCGATGGGCCGCGGACCTGCTCCGACCTGCGGGGTCCGGTGCCCCCGGCGGTAGCCGTACGTATCGGTGGCAATCCGAGAAGTTGCGCATTCGGCTCCGTCGGGTCAGTCTTTTCAGTGACCCAGAAGTGGCAAATGCTCACGCTTCGTATTCGGGGGTCGTTGCAACAACGAGGTGAAGACGGTGAGCCTCTGTGTGTGAGGAGCCTCGACCATGACGATTCCACGCGGCCGTTACTACGTGGTGGAATTGCACGCCTCTCCGGAGCGCGTATCGCAGATACGGCGCATCGTCGCCGCACACCTTCGACACTGGAATCTCGACCCGCACGTCGACCCGGTCTGCTCGGGCATCGACGAACTGCTCACCAACGTCCACCGGCATGTCGGTACGGACAACAAGTGCATGGTCGAGATCCGCTGGACCGGCCGGTATCTCACGGCCGCCGTCTCGGACAACGGTCCCGAGCTGCCCCCGCTCACCTCGGCCGGTGGCGGCGGGCTCGCCCGTCTCGCGTCGCTGAGCGACAGCTGGGGCACGTGTGGCACGGAAGAGGGCAAGGTCGTCTGGTTCACCAGGAGCGTCGAGGCGCCGCAGAACGTCCTGCGCCTGCCCGTCGTCCCGGTGGGCGGGACCGACGCCGCGGCGAAGGAGCCGATGCCGGCCCTGACCCTGGCGCCGGCGTTCGTGCCGTCGCTCGCCTCGGCCTGACGGCGTACAGCACATCACGCACGGCGGGCCGGGTCGCCGAGCCGTATCAACGGCCCGTCCCAGCCCGCCCCGCCGGCCCGTTCCGCGCAGGCAACGCTTTTCCATGCGGAGACGTCGGGTACCCGCACGGTGAGACCCCGCGCCACGGAGGCGCGGAGACAAGGAGATTGAGATGGAATCCGATCGAGGCCCAGGCCCGATAGGCACGCGCGGCCGATCGACCGCGCGCGACGGCCAGTTGCGTACGTGCGTGCCGGCGCGCGTCACGACACGCGAACGTGAACGCGAGCGCGAGCGCGCGGCGAGAGACGGCGGCGCGGAACGCCAGGAGACGGTGGATCAGGACTGGAACGTGGTGCGGGGAGAGGACTGAATGACTGCGCGGGCAGAGATCGATCAGACAGGAACGACGGACCGGAGCCGTACGGAATACGGCGCGGACACGTGGGAATGGCTGCGGGACGCGGCCTGCGTGGGCGCCGACCCCGAACTCTTCTTCCCGGTGGGGGAGTCCGACCCCGCCGCCGAGCAGGTGGCACGGGCCAAGGCGGTGTGTCATAGCTGCCCGGTGGAGCGCCAGTGCCTGGCGTGGGCGCTCGACACCGGCCGTACGTCGGGAGTCTGGGGCGGTACGGACGAGGACGAGCGGCGCCGGATGCGCCGCAACGAACGACGCAGGGTGCCCGCGCAGCGCGGCCGGCAGGCGGCGGGGCCGGGCGGGACGCGCCGTCCCCGTACCCACGGGCAACGGCGCGGCCCCGAGGAGGCGTGAGCGCGATGGGCGCGGACTCCGCCGGCGCGGAGGAGGGGAGCGTACGGGCCGGTCGTCGGACCGTACGGATCCGCCGGCCGCGGAAGGTCCTGTTCCCCGGCTCCACCGGGGCGGGCCTCACGAAGGCGGATCTCGTCGAGTACTACCGCTCCGTCGCCCGCCACATGGTGCCCGAACTCCGGGGGAGACCCCTGATGTTGGAGAGACACCCGGACGGACTCGACGGCCCCCGCTTCATGCAGAAGAACATCCCGGGGAACTATCCCGACTGGGCGCGGCGGGCCGAGATGGCGAAGAAGGGCGGGACCGTCACCCACCCGGTCTGCGACGACACGGCGACGCTCGTGTATCTCGCCGACCAGGCGACCGTCACCTTCCACCGCTGGCTGTCACGGGCGGACCGCCCGGACCACCCGGACCGGCTGGTGTTCGACCTCGACCCGGCGCGGGACGACTTCGAGCCCGTACGCGCCGCCGCGCTGCTCCTCCGGGAGCTGCTGGACGAACTGGCCCTGCCCGCCCTGCCGATGACGACCGGGTCCAAGGGGCTGCATGTGATCGTCCGGCTGGACAGACGTACCGCGTTCGACGAGGTACGGGCGTTCGCCATGGATGTGGCGCGGGTGCTGGCCGCCCGTGATCCGGACCGGCTCACCACGGAGCAGCGCACGGACGCGCGCGCCGGGCGGCTCTATCTGGACGTGCAGCGCAACGCGTACGCGCAGACGGCCGTCGCGCCCTTCTCCGTACGTCCGAGGGAAGGCGCGCCGGTCGCGACGCCGATCAGCTGGGACCAGGTGAAGGACCCGGCGGTCACGGCGCGGCGCTGGACGGTGGGAGACGTACTGGAGCAGGCGCGCACCCGCCCCTGGTCCGATGTTCCGACCAGGGGCAGGTCGCTCGCCCCGGCGCGACGCCGGCTGGACGCCCTGCTGTAGACGCCGCGCTCCGGACGCCGCCTCAGACGGTGCTGCCGGTGTTGCCGCTGCCGCCGGTGTTGTCGGTGCTGTCGGTCGCGGGGAAGTCGCCCGCGAGCGCGGCGGCCATCCGCAGATGCGGCGCGGCCTCGCCGTCCCGCCCCTGCCGCTCCAGCGTGCGGCCCAGCATGAGGCGCGCGTACTGCTCGACGGGGTCACGCTCCAGTACGGCGAGCAGTTCCGTCTCCGCCTTGCGGAGCCGGGCGGAGTGGTAGTAGGCACGGGCGAGCAGCAGCCGCGGCCCGACCTGCTCGGGGACCTCGGCCACGAGCCCGTCGAGGATGCCGGCGGCCGTGACGTACTCCTGGGCGTCGAAGAACTGCTGAGCACGCGCCCAGCGCTCGGCGGCGGTTCCGAAGTCGTAGTAGGTGCTGTTCACTTGCCCTCCCTTGCTCCCCGGCGATGCCCGGCGACTGCTTACATGACGGCACAACACACCGAGGTCGTTGAACATTCCACTACCGCCTGGACCGTTATCGCGTGGATGCTGCCGCGGGGCACCGGACGGGATTAGGTTGGGCGCCATGAGCAATCTTGATCGTCAGGCGACGCTCTCCGTCTGCGGCGGCCGTGGCTTCGTCGTCGCCGAGCCGGTGCGTGAACTCCTCAGCCCCCGACACGTCAAGCTCGGCGAGTCCACGGAGGTGCGCAGGCTGCTGCCCAACCTCGGGCGACGCATGGTCGGCGCGTGGGCCTTCGTCGACCACTACGGCCCCGACGACATCGCCGACGAGCCCGGCATGCAGGTCCCGCCCCACCCGCACATGGGCTTGCAGACGGTCAGCTGGCTCCACGACGGCGAGGTCCTGCACCGCGACAGCCTGGGCAGCCTCCAGACCGTACGCCCCCGGGAACTGGGCCTGATGACCTCGGGCCGCGCGATCAGCCACTCCGAGGAGAGCCCCCGCCCCCACGCCCGGCTGCTGCACGGCGCCCAGCTGTGGGTCGCGCTCCCCGACGCCCACCGCGACGTGGCCCCGCACTTCCAGCACCACGCGGACCTCCCCGTGGTCACGGCCCCGGGCCTGACGGCCACGGTCATCCTGGGCACCCTGGACGGCACCACCTCCCCGGGCACGACGTACACGCCTCTGGTCGGCGCGGATCTGTCCCTCACCCCGGGCACCGACGCGCGACTGCCCCTCGACCCGGACTTCGAGTACGCGGTCCTGGCGATGTCGGGCGAGGCGAAGGTCGACGGCGTCCCGGTCCCGGCGGGCTCGATGCTCTACCTCGGCTGCGGCCGAACGGAACTCCCGATCCGCACGGACTCCGAGGCGGGCCTGATGCTGCTGGGCGGCGAGCCGTTCGAGGAGGAGATCGTGATGTGGTGGAACTTCATCGGCCGCTCGCACGAGGAGATCGAGGCGGCCCGCAAGGACTGGATGAACTCCACCCGCTTCGGCGAGGTCACCGGCTATGACGGCACCCGCCTCCCGGCCCCCGAACTCCCGCCGGTGGCCCTGAAACCACGCGGCCGGGTGCGCTGACCCGACCTGATCGATTCTTTCGACGGCCCGCCGCCTGGCCTTCACCGAGCCCCCTCACCGGACCGGCGAGGGGGCTCAACTTTGCCTGCTGGTGGTGTTCCCTCGGAGTGGGCGGCGGTCGCAGGTGTTGGCACCTGTGACCAGGTCTAATCAAACACTTGCTGACCCTTTGCTGACCTTACTGACGAGTAATCAGGTTCTGCCATCGAGATGATGATCAGGTCGGGTGCCGTACGGTCGTTGGCGCGATGCTGGACGAGTTCGCGTTGGCAGCCGTGCTGGCGGCCTGCTTGGTCAGACACCGGGGAGGATGTGCCGCCCAAACCGCGCGGGAAGCGAAACGTGAATGCTCCCGTATTTCCTGCCGAGTCGGCGTTGGTCGAACGGAGGTTTTGCCTGTTTTCGATGACGCACCACGTGGACTGCCTGGCGATCCTCGAACCGGCGGCGAAGAGCTTCTGACCTGCAGTCTTATGCGTGCGCGTTATGTGCGGTGTGGGCGTTACGGGCGATATCTCGACGCTGAAATGACGCTCGTTCTGATGGTGTGTCGGGTGAGCTGGTGGGCGGGTCGGGCTCTGTCGGGGTGGCGCATATCGATAGGGCGCCGCAGCTAGGCGACACTGAGCGCAGATCCATTGAGTCCTGCTGGTCAGATATCAGGTAAGAGACCAGCGAGCGCGGTGGCTTGCCGCGATGAGTGGCTGATCACTGCTGGCCTGCGTGAATGACCTTTCAGCTATTTCAGGTTCGTACCGGCTGGTGGGGCCGGGAGTCCCAAGAGGGCTCCCACTCCTGATGGATGCCCTTTCCGGTTTCATGCAGGCAGTTGCGATCCTCGGTCTGCCCGGAGAGGGGGACCGTCACACCAAGAAGTCGGTTTCCGGAACTGATCCCGTCGTGTTGCGATCCTTGGTGTCAGTTCGCGGGCAATCGTTTTTCTGCGCACACCTCGTGTGTTGGCTTGCCTCGGTCGTCCAGCATGTTGCTTGGTCGGCCGCAGTGCTGGCATGGCATCGGAGTTTCGGACCAGTGGTCTCGGCTGCTCCAGTCCAGGCAGGGGTCCGTCCGTACCTCGATCCGCGACCGGCTTATCGGGCGTTTCCGGCACGTTGGGCCAGCGTCCGCCACGGAAAGGGATGTCGGTGGTTGCCGGACCGCGCCCAGGGAGCGGGCCGTTCGCCCGAGGGTGTCCTCGTACTGCTTCAGTTCGACGGTCGATGTCCAGAAGTGGAACGTGGTCCGGAACTCTCGGACTCCGGCCTGGACGATCTCGCTGGCAGCGACGGCGCGCACGAAGTCGTCGTATGCGATCTGCCGCAGGTGCGAGACGGGATGCCACTTACCGCACTTGCCGGTCCGCTTGGTCAGGCACGGCCTGGCCCGGCGTTCGTCGCACTTCTCCATCTCCAGCCGTCGGTATCCGCCGCGGATCAGTAGATGCTTTCCGTCACGGATGGCCTTCGGGGGCAGGTCCTTGTCCGTGCGCGTCCAGGCGACCTCGTTGCGCTCGAACATCTGCGTATCATCGGTGTGCCACGCGGCACTGATGCCATGGTCGGCAGCCGCCCTGTTCCGCTGCCAGACCGATGCGGCCCGGACATGAGTGCGTTGTATTTCGAAAGCGGTGGGTTTGGCCGCGGCCCCGTAGACCAGTACGTCGCTGCGGACCTTGCCATCGGGGGTGCGTACTTCAGTCTCGGCCCGGTGGCCGGCCTCGACGGCCACGCGAACCGTGCGCTCCTTGTACGCCTGATGCTCCGGGCTCTCGTTCGCATGGTGACGCTTCTCGGCAGACGTCTTCTGGTGAGCGGCGATGAGCAGCCCGTTGCGCTCGTAGACGTGCATCCATTCTTCGTAGCCGCGCTGTCGGCACACGTCACCGCATTGCAACCCTCTTTTGCTGAGGGGGCGTCGGGTGTCGGCCAGCAGGAAAACCCGCAGCCCTGGAAGGTCCGGCCGTCCGAGTTCCGGCTCCCGAAGGTCCAGAAGCCCGAACTTCGTGTGCCAGAGCAAGCTGTTCACCATCGCCAGCACTCTCCTGCTCTGCGCCGCAGCGCCCCAACTACTCGCCGACACAGGGGTGTCGACGAAAACAGCGTGCCGCACGCCACTGACAGCGAGTACCCACATGGGGGCGATGTGTAAAGCCGCAGTCCGTCTCAGGTGTGAGGAGATGTCCCACCGAGGACCGGCCGCGCCCAGGCCGCGGAGGGTGAAAGCAAGTCAGATCGAGCGGAAGAGGCCCGCTCGGTCTGTAACCTGCTGCGATAAGCAGGCAAGGAGTACTGACCAGCAGCGATGGCTTTTCTGGTGTTTCACCTTCATGCCTGTTTATGCCGACGAAAGTCCCAGAGAAGTCCCAGTGGGATCTTGCGTCTTCGCACTGGTGTAAAGCACCGGCAGGTTCTTCGACTGCTGGTGATTGGGCTGCCGCACCGGCGCTGACCAGCGGAGATGCCGTTTGATGGTGCGGTCGGGGTGACGTTGGGCCGAGTATGGTTCGGATCTTGCTTCTGGCCTGAACGTAGAGGGACTTTGTGCTCCGGGCGTGGGCTACCCGTCTTATGGCAATCGGTCTCTGCCCTGAGTCGAGGGCAGCGGAAAGCGGTCGTCCGCCTGGCGGGGCACGACGTGGACGTGCAGGTGGAAGACGGACTGCGTGGCCTCACGGCCCTTGCTGGTGATCAGGCTCGCGGCGGGCTGCTCAGCCATCAGTTCGGCGGCGCGGCGCATCACCGCGGCGGTGACTTCGGGGTCGGTGCTGGCGTCGTCGACGTGGACGCGCGGCAGGACCATGACGTGGCCTTCGGTGACTCCGCCGCTGCGCGGGCGGATCACGAGAGCATCGGGCCATTCGCGGACGATCACAGCCGGGGCGGTGCCGGCTGCGATGGCGCAGAAGACGCATGTCTTGTCGGGAATGGGCTGCAAGGGGACCTCCGGGGTCGAACGGGATGGTGGGCCGGAGCGCCGCCCCGGGCTTGGGGAGGGCGGGGCGGCGCTCGAAGGCGTGGCGTGGGAGTGCTGAGTGGCGCCCGGGGACGATCGGGGGCTGGGCCGGTGGTCGGGGCGTCAGTTGGTGAGCCGGATCGGCATGAGCAGGTAGCGCAGCGCCTGGTCGTCGCAGTCACATTTCGTCGGTAACCCCAGGCTGCGGGCCTCCCACAACCTCTGTGTCACACCTCAGTGGCAGACTGCGGCACGACGAAGTTTTGGAAGGGCAGGGCGTCGCGGCAGGGGTCACCCGTCGAACGCACTGCTCGGGGGTGGCTGGTGCCACGGGGGAGATGTTCGGCTGTGATCTTCGACAGTCTTGATGTGTCGTACGGCGAGATGTGGGGCTCCTATCGGGGAATGACCCATCGGAGCCCGATGTCACGCGCGCTCGCGGCACGCAAGCATGCGGCCGGGAAGGATTACGCGGTTCTGCTGTCCGCGCGGGAGCAACCGCTGGCACTGATCGAATACTGGCCGGGGCGGATGTGGCGTGTGTATCTGTTCGACGACAGGTCTTGGTGCATGCAGATGATCGACCTCAAGCCGCACGGCACGGGGATGTTGCTGGCTCAGCAGAACATCCGATGGCAGTTTCCCAACGATGAGGCGCACTTGTACGGGAAGTGGGATGTTCAAGAGACCACCACCGTCTCAGCCGACGGACAGATCGAGGTGAAGTCCGAGTTCGCCGGACCGCAGGGCGGATCGACGGAGTCATCGCACGATCGAGCATCCGGCCCGTCGAGCGTCCCCGGACGGCGGTTCGCGACGCCCGTCGAGGACTTCCTCTGTCCCGCACCGGAATTCGGCGACTGGCAAGTGTTCGCTCCGCTCCTCACCCAGCGGGGCCACGAGTCCGCCACGACCGTAGTGCTGAACGACAGGTCGGTGGATGAAGGATCGGGACCGCTGCGTGCCACCAAAATTGAGCAGCTGTTCAATCCGGGTGCGTGCGACACCCGGGAGGGGCCGGCCGTCGTCGAGCCCATTGACGCCGGCATGCTGCGGATCACCTCAGGGCAGCTGGCGGTCTCGGACCCCGGCTGGATCAGCAACCCACGGACCGTCGCAGTGCCGCTAGGCGACTTCCCGGTCACACTGTCGCTTTTGCGCACCAAACACGGGGCCGATGTCGCCGCGGCCAGGGTGACGTTTCTGGACGCCCCTCCCCATAGGTGGGAAATGACCCTCCGGCCCGACGAGGACCTGGGGCTGCTTGGCGAGGGCCAGTTCTACGGGGTTGGCGTGGATACCGGCACAGCGGCTTTCATGGATGCGACGCGGACCGTGACCGAAGACCAGCTGGACGACGACATCTTCATACCCCTCGATAGCGACAGCCATTTCAGCGTCGAACTGCCCGGCACAGAGCCCGAGCCGAATCTCATCGCCTTCCGTGCCGGCCAAGGCGACGGCTCCTACCCCGTCTGGACCGGCCGCACCGAAGACGGACAGGTCAGTTGCGTCGTCGTTGACTTCCAGCTCCATTCCGCCGCCGGGACAGAGTAAGGATCGCCGACCACCTGCGCGAGGCCGCACCGGCCGGTCAGCTGGGCGGACTGCTTCAGTTCAACACGCTGAACTTGACAGAGAAGTCGTCACTGACCAGGGTCCTGAACGTGTCGAGCTCCAGGACCTGCATGGCGGGCCAGGTGCGCGCCCACGTCGACTTGCCCGACCCGGCCGCACCGATCAGGACCACGAGCGAGTCGTCGGGGATCGTCGTGTCGACGGGCAGCGCGTTGTCCAGGCGGAACGGCTTCATGCGACTTTTCCTTGCGGGTCAAGAGCACGGGTGGCGTAGTAGGTCTGGAGGCCGGCGTTCTCGGTGATGAGCGCGGCGGCCTCGTGCAGCGGGCAGGACATCTCGCCGTCGCGGTCCGGCTCGATCCGTCCGGCGGCCTGCGCGGCGACGGTGAGCAGCTGCGTGAGGGAGCCGAAGACGCCGTCCTGGCGGTGGTCTTCGTGGTGGAACTCGCGCAGGATCTCCGCGAGCTCCTGGGCGTCGATCTCGCCGGTGAGTTCGTTCTCGATCTGCTGGAGAGCGAGCTTGGCGATCCCGGCCACCGCGCGTACGCGGTCCAGGCGGGTGCGGGTCACCGGCGGGTCCCGGGGCGGGTGGTGAGCCACGTGGTGACGGCGGCGGCGCCGATGCCGATGGCGCGGTGGAGCGCCGCGTCCAGCTCCATCCACGCACTGCCCGGCCCGTTGATCTCCTTGGTGACCGCGCCTTCGTCGTCGAGACGGACCGCTTGGCAGTGCTCGATGTAGCCCGTCTTCTTGGTCTTCTTCGCCAGCCACAGCAGTAACGCGCCGCGGTCGATCGCGGCGTGCGTTCCGGCGTTGATGGCCGCGCCGGCGAGCAGCGCGGTCGGCTGCCCCGACACTGATTGAGACTCGGCGAGAGACGAACCTCGGGCTGGCTCCTTTCCTGTTGGATCACCCTCACGGCGCCGCGATAGGTTGCCCGCCATGACTGAGCTCAGACCCCTCGCCTGGCCACCCGCTCCGATAAGGACCGAACGACTCGTGCTCCGTGAGTCCGAGGCCCGGGACCGTGCGGCGTTCATCGAGCTGTTCGCCTCACCAGAGGTACGCACCTATCTCGGTGGCCCTCGTCCGCGCGATGAGCTCGAACGCGCGACGCCCGAGGTACCCGGGCGGCGCCCTGGTCTTTTCGTCATCGCTCTCGACGGGGCGATGATCGGCACAATCACGCTTCTCGATCGGCGCGACGCGCAGCGTCCGGGACACATCCGTCCGGAGGCCGGGGAGGCCGAGCTCGGCTACATGTTCCTGCCGGAAGCGTGGGGATGCGGCTACGCCGCCGAGGCGTGCGCAGCGGCACTCGACTGGTTCGCCGACGCGTTCCCTGCCGAGCCGGTGGTGCTCTGCACCCAGACCGCCAACAACCGCTCGATGAGCCTCGCGGCGAAGCTCGGGTTCACAGAGGTGGAGCGGTTCGACGAGTGGGACGCCGAGCAGTGGTTCGGCGTGTGGTCCTCGGCCTCACCGGTTACTTGCGGTTAATTGACAGGGGTCTAGCCACCTGGGCAGCTTCGCGGCGCCGTTGTTTCCGGTCGTGAGGGTGTCGAGGGCGCGCCACAGGCGTTCGCCGCTGCCCCCGTACTCCGGGGCGATGACCGCGAGACTGACGGCGGTGCCGAGATCCTCGGAGACGGCCTGGCTGATGTGCGGCCACTGGACGCGGATGTCGCGGTAGCCGAGGTTGTGCCCGAATCACGTGTACGGCTCACCGGCGCAGGTGGTGACGGCGACCGGGTCCTCGTAGCACCCGAGCGCGGGGTCGTTCGTCACGGTGATGAGCCCGGCGTCGTCGGCCACGTCCAGGAGCCGGTAGCACAGGGTCCGATGGCTGACGTACCCCTCAACAGCGGCGCGCTGCTCCCACTACTGACCGTCTACGCCGAGCCCGACCTGGCTGGGCTGTGAGCCGACCGTGACGAATCCGGTGCGGTTCAGGGCGACGAGCGTGGGGATCAGGTGGGTGGTCTCCTCCTCGGGGCCGTAACGCGGGGCGTATCCGGGCCAGGAGCGGATCCTCCCCTCCAGCCACAGGGCCATCGGCTCCCCGAGGCCGGCGACGCTCTGCGGTGCCCGCCACCGCTGCCGCTCGTTCCGGCTCATCCACGGCAGTTTCAACGGGTCCTCCAGGTGTTCGGCGGGGCGTGCGCCTCCGCACCGGGTGATGACATGTGGTCAGGCGGCAAGCCGGTATGCGCCCGACGCCGGGGGAGTGGTGTAGGTGGTCGGGTCGGCCGGAGTGCCGTCGTGGCACTCCAGGCACGAGCCGAACTTCTTCAGCGGTGCTGGCGCAGCGCACTTGTTCCGGAGCCGTCGTATTCGTGGGCGCGAGTATCGCAGCGGCGAGGCAGTTCGATTCAAGGCTGGCCGTTAAGGAGTACGTCGAGACCAACGCTCCATAGCTCGCTCTGTGATTGCGACGTGCGGATAAGCAGTGGAGACCCGGTCGTGGTGATGACAAGGTGAGACTCATGCCGTCGCCCACATTCGAACAGCTCCTCCGTGAACTGCACGCCTCGCTCACACTGCGCAAGCGTCCGGAAGATGTGGCCCGGCTCATCCAGGATCTGTACGCCGCCCAGGGCACTGACCTCGATACAGCGACCGAGGCGGCGCTCGCCAAGGCTGCTGAGCACTCGCTGCGCAACCTCTGGCACGGCTATACCTCCATGCGGGGTCCGGCGCTGGTGTCAGTTCCCGCCGGTGAGCAGCAGGGGGCTGGGCAGGCCCATTGCCCCCTCTTCGTATCCGACGGCAGTAACGCCATGAGGGGTCCAGGCCACTCCGGTCAGGTGCCTGCCGGCGCCCGCGCTGTCCGAGGGTACGGACAGCTTCGACCACCGGCCGTCCCGTAGCCGCATCACGTACGGCGTGCCGTCCGTCTGCTCACCGGTGATCGCAACTCCCTTGGGTGCGAGTGCCAGGTCGTTCACCCGGCCGGTGCCTGCGGGCGCCGGGACCTGCTGCCAGGAGCGGCCGTTCCAGTGCGCCAGCAGCGCGTGTCCGGTGTCCGCGTCGTCGTTCAGCTTGCGGCCTGCTGCCCAGATGTCGTGGGCGCCGCGGGCCTCCAGGTCGATGAGTTCGCCGTTGACCCCGTCGTACGGGACCGGCACGCGCGACCAGGAAGCGCCGTCGTAGTGCAGCATCACGGGCCGGTCCTCGGAGGTGTAGCCGGAGACCCACACGTCGTCGTCGGCAAGGGCGGTGACGGAATTCGTCCACAGTGAGGTCGCGTCGGGCACCGGCACAATGTGCCACGCCTTGCCGTCCCAGTGCTCGACCAGCGCCTCCGCGTGCGTCTGCTGGATCGTTCCCCCGGGCTTGTCCGGGTCGGGTTCCTCACTGTCGACGACGATGAGCCAGCCGACCGCCCACACATCGTCCGAAGCCCGCGCCGACACGTCCAGCAGGCCGGCACCCGAGAGCCGCTTGCCCGCCGGTGCCGGCGCGCCGATCACCTGCCACGCGGAGCCGTCCCAGTGCTGGGTGAGAAAGGCACCGCGCTTCTCCTCGTACAGTCCGACCGCCCACGCGTCGTCCTGTGACACGGCGCTGATTTCGCTGATCTGGTTGGAGCGGTCGGCGAACGCCGGCATCGGTATTTGATGCCAGGCCTTCTCGTCGTCGTCGCGGGCGAGCAGCAGCGGCGTCCTGGGCTGGACCTTGCCTTCCTGACTGACCTGCACTCCGTAGGCCCAGGTGGTGTCGGCGTCCACGCGCGTGACTCCGGTCAGCGCGGCATCCCCCACACCTGACAAGTCCGCGGCGGACCACCGGGCGTCGGCGTGCGCGGTGCCCGCCGACAGGGCGATTACGGTCACTGTCAGCGCCGCGACGGCCGTTCTCGTGCGTACGTGGACTGCACTCATGCTGAACACTCCTGATGCGTGTGCGGATTCAACGTCCTCACCCCCTTCAAGTGCGGCGGCGGCAGTGCGGCGTTGCGGTGGCCGGCAACTTTTCTTCGCCACATTGCCTCGCCGCTGCCGCAACCCGCCGCCCGGGCCACCGCACTTGAAGGGGAGGGAGTCCGCACCGGCGGACCGGTAAGGAGGGGGCGCGATGGAGCGCGGTGAGCAGGCGCTGCACGATTTCGTCCGCGACAGACGCCTGGCACTCTTCCGCAGTGCCTACCTGATGTGCGGCAACCGCGATGAAGCGGAGGACCTGGTGCAGAGCACGCTGGTCAAGGTGGTCCTGGGCTGGCGGCGCTTGCAACGGCTGGACAACGTCGAGGCCTACGCCCGCAAGACGCTGTTCCATACGTTCATCGCGGGCAAGCGCCGGTTCTGGCGGCGCGAGCGCGCCTACGGGGAAATGCCCGAGCAGGTTGCTCCCGAATCCGACTCGGAGACCGGGATGCTCGTGCGGTCCGCGTTGGCCCGCATCACACCACATCAGCGCGCCGTACTGGTGCTGCGCTACTGGGAGGACCAGAGCGTCGAGGCGACCGCCGCGCTGCTCGGGATGCGGGAGAACACGGTGAAGAGCCACACAGCCCGCGGGCTGGCGGCCCTCCGTGCCGAAGTGGGAAAGGAATTCGCATGAACGAGACACACACTGATGAGGTGCGTGACCTGCTGGCGCGGGCCGCCGAGCAGGCCGGCCACCCCGCGCTGGCCACGACAGCGGTCTTTGCCGAAGCCTCCAGGGTGCGCCGCAGACACCGCCTCGTAGTGGCGGGCGCCGCGCTGGCCACCGTGGCAGGCTGCCTGGCCACCGTGGTCGGCATGACCCTCGGTAAAGCGGAGCGGGCCCCTGCCGCGGCCTCCTCCCCAGCTCATACGGAACTGACCGGCGGCTCCGGACGGGAGCAGAAGCTCGCCGGGCTGCTACCCGCCGGCACCGGGAGGATCGAGGAAATCTCCCTGGCCATGCTGGTGAAGGATGCGGACCTGGCGAGTTCGATCAGCGAGGTCGGCGACGGCGCACTGGACGGCAGTTACGCCGTCCGGCGCGGCGGCGGCGTCGGCTATCTCCGGATCGCCCTGCGCGACCGGAAAGAGATGGAGGCCAAGATGCCGGGCCGGCACGGCCTGACCGACAACCTGTGCGCACAGACCGAGGTTCCCCGCGCCGACTGCGTACGCGAAGAGCTCTCCGGCAACCGGGTGCTGACGATCTGGCAGCAACCGCAGGAACAGGACGACAGTGCCACCCTGGCGTGGGGAGAGGAACTCACCGGCCAGCTCGCGCTCCCCGACGGCCAGACCCTGTTCATTCACGACAGCACCGGGTTCCGCGGCCACGGAGAACTCGGCCCTCTGCTCCCGACCCCGCCCCTGACCCGTGCGCAACTTCGCACCCTGATGCTGCAACCGGGACTGGTGACAGCGGATCCGGTGTAGCCCGCACATCAGGTACGTACGCATCAACGCACGCCGGACGGTTCCTGGCCGGCCCGGCCGCCTGCGTGCCTTGCTACGCGGCCAGAGGCGGCCGTCCACGTTCCGTCGACACCGGACGGCCAGCCGCCACGCTCGTCAGGGTGGCGCGGCGGTGCGGACTGTTGCGGTGTTGCGCTTCACGGGCACCGGGCCGGCCTCGGTGTACCGGGTGCCCATGACGTTGTGAACGGGACGTTCGCGCAGTGGCCTTCCCCGACTGACCACTGGTAGAAGCGGGAGAGGACTCCGATCCGCAGGTCCACGTCGCTTCGTCCCAGCCCCTCGTCGGGTGGGGCGGGAAAGCAGATCGGAAGACCGTTGCCCGGGCGAGCTGCCGGGCTTCACCGAATACGGCCGTCCACCTGGCTTCATCGACGTGGGCGAACACCGCTACGACAAGATCTTCTACGTGCTGGATTTCCGTCGGTGACCACGACCTCGCTGAGCTGGCCCGACGGCGACCCGCTGGTGCTTCTCGATCTTTCACGCGAGATGATCGCGGTGCATACCGGCACGGGCGACCTCGATCCCGGCTGGAAGTTCTGGCACACGGCGGCGACAAGCTCGTCCTGGCTGTCGGCGACGCAGCCACCACCAAGGCGCGCCCAACCTCGGTGACCTCGCTATCGTCCAGAGCGTCCCCGCCGAGGCTGTCTGGCCGGCTGCTCTCGACGTCCTTGGCGGCGTGTACGGCGTCAAGCGTCTGATGGTCGAAGGCGGCGGCACCATCCACACACAGCTCCTCGAAGCAGCGCTTGCCGACGAACTCCAGCTTGTCATCGCGCCGCTCCTTGTCGGTCAGCCGGACGCGGTACGGATGCTCGGTCCCGCCGACGACGCCCGGCTCACCACCGCCACGATCTACAGCTACCTGGAACCCTGCGCCAAGCGGGCATCCCGCCCCCGCCCCTGCGCCCAGCTCATCCGGGACAGCGGCCTCCGCCGTGTCGTCACCGCCTGGAGCGAGCCCGACACCTTCGTCGCAGGCGCCGACGGCACCGAGCTCCTCGAAGACGCGGGCGTCACGGTCGTGAGCCTGCCCGAGTACGCGAACGTCGCCCAGGCCCTGCACCTGCTCTGACAACCAGAGCCGGGCGGCCTCATCGCTCTCGGGACCCTCATTCTGCTGGAGTCGGGTAGCTGAATTCCCAGGTCGGATCCCAAATGGCTCCCAAGATGGCCCCGAAACGGCTAGGGGCCCGACCCGCAATGCGGATCAGGTCCCTGAGCTGCCGCTTTGGCTGTCGGAGTGGCGGGATTTGAATCCACGATCTCTTCGTCCGGAAGAAAGTACGGAGAGAGCAGATCGCTGCGGCGCATGGTGGGGTTCCTTCGTCGGCGGTCAGTGCACTCACTGTTGAGATCGGCGGCCCGGAAGGTCCAGCGACAGATTGTCGGCGCCAGCAAATCGCCCAGGCCCAGGGCGTGTTGATTGCCCTGTGCTACGGCCCCTTCGGTAAAGCGGGGGCATTCGCTCACGGCAGACAAGAACAAGTTCCAAAAGACTGGAACCCCCGGTCAGGGCTATGTCAACGTACAACGTCCCGGAAACGGATGTCAGACAGCGCAGCAGTTCGGTGCGACTGAGGCTGCGGTGGTTCGCAGTCTCACACCACATCAGACTGCCTCGCCGACATGGTCGCTAAGTAGGAGGCGCCTCTACTGGATCCCGCTAGTCGATCCGCCCGCTTCGCTTCCTCCGCTGTCTTTGCGCTCGGAGCACTGAACGCTTGGTCCGGCCAGGTGGCGGGTACCGACGGCACTGTGCTCGCCGGGCTGTCCGTCTGCCCGGCCAGCCCATTCGACGAGGACCCGTTGCAATGCAGTCTGCCGTCGTGACAGTGCTGTCCTCGCACACGTGGCGGCACATCGCCGAGCTGCAACTCGGCACGTTGCTTGCGCCATTGAGGTACCCGAGCGCGACGCAGCGTGAAGTCTCGCGCCCAACGGATGATGGGCTATTGGCGCTTTTCACGGACGGTGCGACCCCGGTCTTGCGTCTATACCAGCTGCCGTCCTGCCGGCGGACCGAGAAGTTGTTGGATTCATCTGATGCGGCGCGCAACATAGACGACGATCGCCGGTTAGCCAAACCGGCCACCATGCGGACCATTGGTTCAAGCCCGCAGTGACTGGTTGCGCAGCTGAGCCGCTGCGAGTCGGTTTGAACTTCATCTCTGCCTTTGCGTGTCGAAGTTCCTCCGACAGAAGTAGGAGCTGCGTATGAATCCAGGAGGAACGTATGGGGTCTCAGTTTATGGACGCTCGACAGACGGCGCGATATTCGGCCTTCACCGAGCCCCCTCACCGGACCGGCGAGGGGGCTCAGTTGTGCCTGCTCGGGCCGGCGACCCGGACGTGCTGGACGCGGTCGAGCGGCGCCCCCCAACTGCCCGACTCCGTCCAGGCCGTCGCCTTTCACCCGGAGACCGGCCGGCTCGGCCTGCGCCCCGACTCGCCCGCGTACGGCACCCAACCGCGCCTGATCGCCGCGCGGATCGTCCCCGACGGCCGGACGCGGCGCGTCCCCCGGGCGCGCCGCGTCGCTCTACGCCTCTGCTGTCAGCAGGGGCTCAGCCACCACACCCAGCCCCAAGGGGCGTGGCGGTCCTCGCTGTAGCCGCCGGGCGAGGTCCAGCCGAGGTTGCCGTTCGAGTCGTAGAACTTGGCGTACAGGGTGGAGCGCTGGTTGTTGATCCAGGAGCCGGTCCCGCTCCAGGGGATGTAGATGAGGTAGTTGCAGGTGTACAGGCGCAGTTCGTCACCGGTGAAGTTCTCGCCCGAGTAGGCGCACACATAGGTGTACGGGCAGCCGGCGGCCGCGCCGCGCCCCGCGTCCGGGGCGGTGAGGTCGCGGGCGTTCCGCTCGCCGGGGAGCGTGAGCAGCAGTTCACCGCCGCCGGCCAGGGCGATCTTGTTGGCGCCGACCTGTGTCCCGGGCGTCTTCGCCAGGTAGCCGTCGACCCGGGCTTGGAGGCCCTTGGCCTCGGTGCCGTTGAGCCCCGCGCTGGTGGCCTGGGCCGTGAAGTCGGTGCGGGCGCCTGGCGCGGCGTCGGCTGCTCCGGCGGAGGCGGGGGTGGCCACGAGGGCCACGAGGGTCAGCATGAGGGCGGCGAGAGCCTTCGCCCACCCGCCGGTCGGTGAGGATCTCTGCGTCAGTTTCATCATCGGGCCACCTCTGCTTCGTCGTGGTCATGCGTCGGAATCATCACTGTGGGGTGCGCGGGCCCCGCCCGTCGTTGGCGTCGTGTGCAAGTTCCTTTCGCACCGCGTGCACGACCGGGCCGGTTGACCGACTTCGCCCTATGCCGCGGCCCGACCGGCCCCAACAATGGGCGTGTCCACATCACGGAGGGGGAAGCGTGAACGGGATCACCACGGTCTCCACCACGAGCGTCGGCGCACACGACGGCTTCGAGTGGTGGTCCGGGATGGTCGGCGACGCCGTCATGCCCGTGGCCATCTCCAGCCCGTACGCCGACCGCTTCCGCGGCACCGCCACGGCGATCCGGCTGGCCGACACAGACGTCTCCGACTTCGCCTTCTCACCGATGACCGCACTGCGGGCCGCCGCCCACATCCGGCGCGCGGACCCCGAGCAGTACTTCCTCTTCCTCGTCCACGGCGGCCCGATCGGCATCGAGCAGCGCCGCAACAACACGCTGCTCACGGCGGGCGACATGGCGCTCTTCGACACCTCCCACCCGCTGAGCTGCGAGTTCCGGGACGACGGCCGGCTTTCGCATGTCAGTCTGCTGCGCCTGCCCAGGGCCACCCTGCCGTTGCCGCAGGACCGCGTCGACCAGCTGCTGGGCACCGCCCTTGCCGCCCGCACCGGGTCGGGAGCGCTACTCGCCTCGTACCTCACCGGGCTGCGCGCCGAGGCCGGCCGGTGCGAGCCGGAGGAGCTGCGCCGGCTGGGCACCGTCGCGCTCGCGCTCTCCGCCACGTTCCTCGCGGCCCGGACCGACAGCCCGGTCCCGATGGCCCACGAGACCCGGCACCAGGTCCTCCTCGCGCGGGTCCGGGCGTTCATCGAGGCCAACCTCACCGATCCCGGCCTCGGCCCCGTCGCCGTCGCGGCGCACCACCACATCTCCGTTCGGCTGCTCCACCTGCTGTTCCGCGACGAGCCGGAGACGGTGGGCGCCACGATCCGCCGGCTCCGCCTCGAACGCAGCCGCGCCGACCTCGCGAACCCGGGCCTCGGTCACCGCCGGATCGGCGAGATCGCCGAGCGGTGGGGATTCCGTCACCAGGCGGACTACAGCAGGGCCTTCCGCCGCGCGTACGGGATGGCGCCGAGCGACTTCCGCAGACAGGTCCCGCCCGGGTGACGACGAAGGGCACGGCGCCGGATGTGTTCTGCGGCGTCCGGCCCCGCGGCAACGGCTCGATGCGAGCAACGCAGCCGCGGCTGAGCGGCGTCGACCTCGCGCGCCAGGCCCTGTTCGCGGCCCCGGAAGCGTCGAAGAAGAACGGCCCCACCCGGACGAAGAAGCCGAAGCGGCGCACGGGCACGGCCGTACGACGGCGCGAACGTCCGCGCCCTGCACGTCCTGGCACCCACATCGGTGACGGCCGACCCCGCCACGGCGGCACCCGCCTCCCGGCCCCCGAACTCCCGTCGGTAGCCCTGAAACCACGTGGCCGGGTGCGCTGACCCGACCTGATCGATTCTGCGACGGCCCGCCGCCTGGCCTTCACCGAGCGCATCGGGGCCGAGGGCGGGGTCGAACAGACCCTGTCCTACTGGACGTTGGGCAAGGTCCCGGCCCTGCGCGGCGAGGGTGGCGACAGCGCCATGGTCCTGGTGTGGATCACCGGCGACGAGGACCAGGTGCAGAAGACGCTGGAGCGGACGGCCCGCACCGCCGCTCCGGCGTTCAACGCGTGCACGCTTCCGGCCGCTTGCGAGCGCGTACGGCGCCGGGGCGCGGCGACAAGACGGAACAGCACACGAGGAACAACGCACCCGTGCCCCGCCGTGCGCACTCCAGCGCCGGCCGAGCACAACGACACACAGAAAACGAGGAGATGACGGTGGATTCCCAATTCGACACAGCGGTGGCGGCGTACGAGAGCAGCATGGAAGAGATGCCGTTCCGGGAGCACGTCGAGGCGTACAGCTTCCTGAACGCGGTCGGTGACATCCGCGGGCGGAATGTGCTCGACCTCGGGTGTGGCAGCGGGTTGTACGCCCGTCGGCTGCGCCGTGCCGGGGCGGCGCGTGCGGTGGGGATGGACGAGTCGATCGCCATGGTGGAGCACGCCCGGCGGCGCGAGGAGCGCGAGGGACTGGGCGTGGAGTACGTGGCAGCGAACGCCGCCGACCCCGCCGCCGGAGACCTGCCGGACATCGCCGGTTCATTCGACGTGGTGACAGCCGTGTACGTGCTGCCCTACGCGTCCAGCAGGGAGGCACTGGAGGGGTTCTGTACGACGGCGCGGCGAGCGCTGCGCGCGACGGGTGGGCGGTTCGTGGCCGCGGTCCTGAACCCGGGCTTCTCCACGGATCCGCAGTGGTACCGGGGCTACGGCATGCTTCTGAGCTCGCAGCAGTCACCGGCGGAGGGCACACCGGGACACCTGCGGGCGTGGGTGGGGCCGGAGGTGCTGGACCTCGACTTCTTCCGCTGGTCCGCGGAAGCGCACGAGCAGGCTTTCAAGGCGGCCGGATTCGACCGCGTCTCATGGGGCCGCCCGACCGTGTCCGAAGAGGGCCGCGCAAAGTACGGGGAGGCGTTCTGGGCGAACTACCTCGACTGCCCTCACGCCCTGATCATCGACGCGCACGCCGGCCCGGGATCTGCACCCGACAGCCGTGCCTGCCCGGCCGAAGAGACCTCGTCGGCACCGAACACGTGACCCACCCCCCCCCGCAGGTCTCCGAACCGACCCGCCCCAACCGCCCAGAGAAATGAGGCCGCCGCTATGAGCCGAGTCCGTACAGCTTCACCGCCCCACACCGCTACAGACGGACCCCCGGGAGCGGCGGCACAAGACACCCCGGGCCCCAGCGGATTCCGGGTGGAGGGATTTGATCTGCACAACCCACGCCTGGCAGAGCGTTACGGCACCCTGGTGCTGGGCCTGTCACCGTTCAACTCCTTCTACTCCACGCAGACCGTGACCGACCTCTGCCAAAGTGCCGCCGTGTCCTTCTCCGACGTGCACGTGGTCCTTCCCGGGGCCCCCGAATCGGCGCTGCGCTACATATCCGCCGGCAAGGCGCCGCGGCACGCGGTCCAGCGTTCCAAGCGCGTCATCCACAACATGCGCAACGTCGCACGGCGCACCCTGGCCGACTGCGGGGTGACCGACACGGACACGCGGGTCCATGTGATGACCCGTTTCGCCTCCCACCCCGGCTACCAGAAGAGCCGTGCCCGCATCGAGAACGCCTATCGCACCCAAGCTCCGATGCGGGAAGCGGTGCACGCGATGACCCGGACAGCCCTGGCCACTTCCACCGACACGGAACCCTCTTCGGCTCAGATCGAGACCAATACCCGCTACATCTTCGCCGAGGCCCCGCTGCTGCTGGACGCGGCCGGCATGCTCGCGCGGCCCAGCGCCTTGTTCGTCTACCACCGCCGGGTGCCCGTCTACGACGTGGTGGCCGCCGGCCTGGTCCCCGGCCTCACCGTAGGGGCGGGCCACGCCCTGTCCGTGCTCACCGATGAGAGGAACGACCATGACAACGACGATTCCCGATGAACTGACCTGGCCCGACTCCTTCCCCACCCGCGGCCACGGCCTGCCCCCCGAGATGTTCGACCTCCTGCGGCGCGAACGGCCGGTGGCGCCGGTGGTCTTCCCCTCCGGCCACCGCGCCTGGCTGGTGACCCGCCGCACCGACATCACCGCGATCGGATCAAGCCGCGACTTCTCCCGCGACCTCACCTGCCCCGGCGGGCAGCGCATCGCCGGAGACGATTTCAACAGCGTGCCCGGCGGCATCTTCAACCTCGACCCGCCCGAGCACACCACCGTACGTCGCGTAGTGCAGCCGTTCTTCAGCTCGGCCGCCGCGAAGGCCATCGAACCCGCCATCGCCCTGGCCGCCGCCGACCTGGCGACGGCACTGCGCGACGGCCCCAACCCCGCCGACTTACACCGCGCCTACGCACATCCGCTCGCGGCGACCCTGGCCTGTGACCTGATGCGCGTGGCACCACGCCAACGCCGCAAGATCGTGCCCCGACTGCGCTCACAGGTCGATTACACGACACCGGCCGCCAAGATCGACACCTCCACCCGGTGGATGCTCGACTTCGCCGACGAGGTCATCGAAGCCAAGAGCGCCGACTACGAAGTCGGAGGCGAACCGCGCGACCCGGTCGAGGCGCTGATCCGCGCCCACCACCGCGGGACCATCACCGCGGAGCATCTGCACGCCACGGTGATGTACCTGTTCGTCACCTCCGCGGAACCGGTCACCGGCCCGGTCACCACGGGCGTGTACACCCTGCTGCGGCACGCCGACCAACTCGCCCGCGTACGGCGCGACCCCGGTCTGTGGCCCACCGCGGTGGCCGAACTGCTGCGGCTGCATCACAACGGCATGACCTCCATGCCCCGGCTCGCCCTGGCCGACACCGAACTGCACGGGGTGCGCATCCGGGCCGGCGACGCCGTGGTCACTCCCTGGGTCGCCGCGACCTGGGACCCGGAACACTACAAGCAGCCGGAGCGATTCCGCCTCGACCGCAGCACGCGTGAGGATCCCGCCATCACTTTCGGCACCGGCCCTCACTTCTGCCTCGGCGTCAACATCGCCCGCCAGTACCTGCAAACGGCACTGTCGACTCTCTTCACACATCTTCCGGATCTGGCGCTGGCGGCCAAGCACGAGGACATCGCCTGGGAACCGGACACTTACCTGTTCACCCGGCCAACGGAATTGCCCGTCACTTGGTCCTGAGCCCGTCGGCCCGACCGGCCGCCCAGTCGGAGACAGGGGCGAGGGACCGGCGGATGGTGATCGCTTCAGCGGGCGGCGCGGCGTGGCGGGAAGGCCCGTGCGCGGTGGATCACGGCGGCGGCCTGTGGCTGGCGGCGGAAGCCGCGCAGGGACGTCCGCAGGCGTCGGTGAGCCTGGTCCGCTGGGGCCGAACGCAGGCTGGGGTAGTGATCGAGGAAGATATGCCAGTGGACGCAGGATTCGTCGAGATGTCCGACGGAGAGCAGCGTTTCGGCGAGCCGGGCCCGGGTGAGGGCGCTGGAGCGGTGACGGTCGTCGGCGCGGTCGTCGGCTGAGGCGGTCAGGGCTCGTACCGCCTCCGCGGTGTCCCCTAGGGCGAGGCACACCCGGGCGCGCTGGTAGTCGAGACCCGCCCGGGGATAGCCGGTGAACGGCCCGGCGGGGCTGGTGGCGCGGTCGTGCTCGGCCTCGGCCGCCGTGAGATCGCGGACGGCGCGGTGGGGCTCCCGCGCATGGGCGTGGGTGAGCGCGCGCTGGCTCAGCAGGAACGCGCGGGTGGCGGCATCGGTCCCGGAGCCCGCGGTGTCCACGGCCGCGCCGGAGAGTTGCCCCGCGTGCTCCCCGAAGCCGAGGAACAGCGCCTGGAGGCTCATGGCGCGCAGCGTGATCGCGAACAGGCGGCGGTCGTCGGCCTCGCGGGCGAGGTCGAGAGCGGTGGTGAAGTAGCGCTGGGCAACGCTGTGATGGCCCGCGTCCATGCTCATACGGGCCTGGAGATGGGTGAGTTGCCCCGCGCCGGCGAACAACTCCCGTCGCAGGGAGGGCACGGCGGACGTGGTCAGCAGCCGGCTGATGTCCTCGGCGAGATAGGCCGCCAGGGCGGAACGCGCGTGGTCACCGCCATGACGCTCCATGAGGTCGGCGAAGACCCGGATCATCCGGTGCAGCCGTTCGAGATCGCCGGACGTGGCCTGTGGGCCCACGCCCTTCCGCGGCGCGGGATGGCGTCCGGGGTGCCAGAAGGGCGCCTTGGCGGCCAGTTCGTAGACGGAGCGGGTGAGTTGGGCCCGGCGTACGGGGTCGGTGTCGGCGCGCGACAGCGCGGCCAGCCGGTCTCCCACGGGGTCCGCCACTGACAGCGGGCCGGGGAAGGATTCTCCCGTCGCCTGCGGGGGCCGGGCGAGGCCCGTCTCCTCGACGGTGACCAGACGGCCGCTACGGCGGCTGAACGCCGCCGCGACCAGGTCGGGTACGGGGGTACGGGGGCGGGAGCCGGTCAGCCAATGGGCGACCGACGTACGGTCGTAGCGCAGCGGCAGGCCCTGGGCCGCGCCCAGATCGTTGACGGCGCGTGCCAGTTCCGCCCGGTTCCAGTCGGCCTCGTCCAGCAGAGCGGTGAGAAGTCGATTGGGCTGTTTGCGGGCCAAGGCCCCTTGTCTCCTCGGTTGAGGGCAGGCCGATGGGACGACAGGGGATTTCTCCCATGTCACCCCCATCATCCCGCTGTTGACGCCGCCCGGACAGTCAGCGGTCCGAACTGTCGAGCGATAACGGCACCTCTTCGCGAACCCACAAGCGTCCAACGGGCCGGCCGTGACCTCCGGGAGCGGGATACTGCGGGCGGTCGGCCGAATGGTGGTGCTGCGGCCGGAGACGGCCTTGAAGGGGCGCCCGAGCGGGCGATGCCTTCGTAGGTGTCAGGCGGCTTTGCCGGAGGGCTGGAAGGAAACGTTCCGTCCATCGAAGCGGGCCTCAAGGCCTTGCTGCCCGGTGGTCAGGGAGCTCAGGTGGAGTCCTGCCGGAAGGTTGCGCAGCGGGACGGGATGCTCGAAGGCCCCGGTGAGGATCTCGCGCATGCCGGCGGGAAGCGAGGCGCCCGTGATCTTCACGTTCTCGAATGTGATCGCGTTGCCGTGGCCGGCCTTGACGGTTGCGGTGACCTTTGCCGTCTCACCCAAAGGGAGTGGCAGGCTCCCTTGGACCCGGCCAGGGGCGGCTGCGGGGCCCACCTCGACCCCCAAGGTCCGGGACAGGTCCTCGTAGGAGACGTACGCGGTCGCGGATGCTGTGCGTGCGCGGGCGGCCTGCGCGTCGGCGGAGGCGGTCAACCCGTCCATCGCAACGTCGAGTTGGCTGATCGGCAGCGGCCTCTGGGAATCGGCGGGTATGCCCTGGGCGGCGATGTCGACTCGGTCGAGGCGACCCCGCGCGACCTGTGTCAGCGCCGGGAAGCCGTGGACAGTCACCTCGGGCTCTCGCGGGGTGCCAGTGGCCTCCTGGAAGGCCGTCGCGATCTTGTACTCAGCACGGTTGGCGACGGCACTGTCAATCAGGGGAGACGCGACGGCTCCCCCGAAGGCGATGGCTGCCGTCAGCACCGTGATGCGGCGTCGTCGAAGGTGGCGGGGCGAGGACATGGAACCTCCTGTAGCGCGGCGCCCACGGGTGAGCCGGCGGATTTGCCGACAGACGAGTGGTGGGCTCGGTTGATCAGTTCTGAGAATTCCGTCATCGTAATGGATTGATGTTCTCATCAGTTCTGTTGTCAACTAGGATCTACTCATGCAGCCCTCGACCACCCAGCCCGCGAACCGCTTCGAGCGCCGGCGAGCCAAGACCCGCCAGGCCCTCATCGGCGCCGCTCGCCAGATCATGGCCGAGCAAGGAGACACGGACGTCAGCATTCAGGCGATCGCGGACCGTGCGGACGTCGGCTTCGGGACCTTCTACAACCACTTCGAGACCAAGGACGCTCTCTTCGACGCAGCGGTCGCCGACGCCCTGGAGGAGTACGGACAGCTGCTGGACGCCGCAACGGCGGAGATCGAGGACACAGCCGAGACCTTCGCCGCCAGCGTCCGCCTCACGCTGCAACTCGCCGCCAGCCACCCGGAGATCACTGGGATTCTCCGCTTCCGCGGACTTCAGCACGTCCACAGCGGAACCGGACTCGGCCCGCGGGCCCTGCGTGACCTGGAGGTCGGAAAGGCGTCCGGGCGCTTCGGCATCAAGGACGCCCAAGTCGCTCTCGGGGCTGTCGGCGGCATCGTGCTGGCCCTCGTCCAGGTCGGGGCCACCAGCGACCTCAAGGCCACAGCGGGCGAGGAGACGGCCGAGCTGGTTCTGCGCATGCTCGGCCTGCCCGCCGAGGAAGCGCACGAAATCTCCGTCAGGCCCCTGCCCGCGCTGGGGTAGACAGCGTCTCGCGGCAACCGCATCAGGGCGGCACATCGGGCGGGTGGAGGTATGGCCTCCACCCGCTTCTCGCGTTCGGGCGGCCCACCGGTGCGCCCCAGCGGCACCCGGCGCCGCCACGCCAGTCGATTCGGCGGGCGCACCCCTCGCCGCACCCTGTCGGCAGTCCGGCGCACCGCCTGCCCGTGGCCTGCTCCACTTAACCGGATCTTTCGATCGTAACTGATGGAACTATCAGTTACGATCGATTCCATGAAGCCTGTAACCGGGGAAACCCCTCTCCGCCCGGGCCGCGCCGGCACCCGTGGCGTGCTCTTTGCCATGTGCCTGTCGCTGGTCCTGGTCGTCGCGTCGGTCTCTGCGCTGAACCTGGCCCTACCGGACCTCGCCGTGGACCTCGATGCCTCGAACTCGTCCCTGACCTGGATAGCCGACGGCTACACCGTCGCTCTGGCCGCGCTGGTCCTGCCGCTGGGCGCCCTCGGCGACCTGTTCGGCCGCCGCAAGATCCTCATCCTCGGCAACCTGGTGTTCGGCGCGGCCGCCCTGCTCGCCGCCTTCGCCGACTCCACCACCCGCCTCATCGTGTGGCGCGTACTGATGGGCGTCGGCGCAGCGATGATCATGCCCGGCACACTGTCCACGATCACTTCGGTGTTCCCCGCGGAGAAGAAGGACCGCGGAGTGGCCACCTGGTCCGGCTTCGCCGCGGCCGGCGCCATCATCGGCATGCTGATCGCCGGCGGACTCCTGGAGCAGTGGACCTGGAAGTCGATCTTCGTCGTCAGTGCGATCACCTCCCTCGCCTGCGCCCTGGCCGCCCTCTTCCTGGCGCCGGAATCGAAGAGTTCCGAGCCGGAGCCCTTCGACTGGGGCGGCTCCGCGACCACCGCCCTCATGGTGGGCACGCTCGTCTACGGCATCATCGAAGGCAGTGACCGCGGGTGGACCGAGCCCCAGACCCTCATCGCCTTCGCCGTCTCCGCCCTCGCGCTGACCGGCTACATCGTGCTCGGATTGCGCAATCGCCATCCGATCCTCGACCCGCGCCTGTTCGTCCTGCGCGGCTTCCGCGCCGGCACGATCGCGATCATGACGCAGTTCATGGCCGTCTTCGGATTCTTCTTCGTCGGCCTGCAGTTCCTCCAGCTCATCCTCGGATACAGCCCGCTCAAGAGCGCCGTCGCCCTGTTGCCGGTGGCCGCAGTGGTCCTGCCCGTCTCACAGCTCACCCCCCGTCTCACCCGCCGGCTCGGCTACAAGGCGGTACTGCCGACCGGGCTGCTGTTCCTGGCCGGAGGCATGTTCTGGCTGACCACCCTGAACGCCGACAGCGGCTACCCCGCCTTCCTCGTCGCCCTCGTCGTCGCGGGCCTCGGCATCGGCCTGATCGGCTCCGCCGGCACCAGTTCGATCGTCGACTCCCTCGGGCCCGACCGCCAGGGCGTGGCCTCCGCCATGAACGACACCACCCGCGAGGTCGGCTCCGCGGTCGGCATCGCCATCATGGGATCGGTCTTTTCCACCCAGTACCGATCCGCCCTCCCCGACACCATCGGGCAGCTCCCCGCAGACGCCGCGGAGACGGTGCGCCACTCCGCCGCCGGAGGACTCGAGGTCGCATCCCACCTCGGAGGGCAGGGCCTGCGGCTCGCCGATGGCGTGCGCGACGCCTTCATGAGCGGCTTCATCGACGCCATGGGCGTCATCTCCGCGATCCTCGCCCTGGCCGCCCTCGCCTGCCTGATCTTCGCCCCGGCTCGCACCCGGAACACCGAAGGCAAGGCCCCTCAGACACCCCAGGACGACCTCCCGCCCGCCGGAGGCACGGCCGGCACCGGCAGCCGCCGGACCCCGGCATCTGTTTCCGCTTCAGGTGGCGAGGACGAAGCGAGGTGATGGCCCTGTCCCGTTGACCGTCCATGTCGCTGCCTGCGGTCCACCGTGCGCGGTCGGCTGTGACGCGGGGCCGGGCCAAAGGCTCCACAAGACTGCTCTCGCGTCGGTGGGGGAGGGCGGGCACTCCGGCTGTGGTGCGAAAGATGTCATTTCTCCTTGACTGATCGTCCACGCGTAATTGACGATTCCATCACCTAGGTGATGGGGGGACGACCCGTCACCGGCGAGGAGAGCCCCCATGACTGACAACAGCGCTGCCGCGAACGAGTCCGCCGGTGCCCCGCCGCTGCGCGGCGCGATCGACGTCCACGCCCACTTCTTCACCACCCGGCTGCGCGCGGCGATGCGGGACGCGGGCATCACCCAGCCGGACGGTATGCCTGCCATTCCTGACTGGGACCCGAAGTCCGCGTTGCGGCACATGGACGAGGTGGGGATTCAGACGGCGATGCTGTCGGTGTCCTCGCCCGGAATCGACTTCGGCACCCCGGGTGCCGTCCGGGACCTGGCCCGCAACGTCAACGACGAAGGCGCCAACCTGGTCCGCACCTGTCCGGGTCGCTTCGGCCTGATGGCATCGCTCCCGCTGCCGGATGTTCCCGCTTCCCTCGCCGAAGCCGAACGTGCCCTCGACGACCTAAGCGCCGACGGCATCGCCCTGCAGACCCACTACCGGGGCCACTACCTGGGTGACCCCCTCTTTGAACCGCTGATGGAGCTCCTCGACGACCGGCGAGCCGTGGTGTTCCTCCATCCGACCTCACCCCAGTGCTGGAAGGACACCGGCCTCGGTTATCCCCGCCCCATGATCGAGTTCCCCTTCGACACCACCCGGGCCGTGGCCCATCTGATCCTTTCGGGCACCCTGCGGCGTCACCCCCGCATCTCCTTCATCGTTCCGCATGCCGGCGCCGCCCTGCCCGTCCTCGCCGACCGCATCGCTGTGTTCGCCCTGATGCGGGCGGACAGTCCGCCCGTCGACGTTCTGGCAGACCTGGCCACGCTCCACTTCGACCTCGCCGGCTTCGCCCTTCCCCGGGCCCTGCCCGCCCTGCTCAACCTCACCGACACCCGGCACCTGCTCTACGGCAGCGACTTCCCCTTCACGCCCGATTGGGCCGTCGAAGGCCTCGCGCGCCCGCTCGTGGAGGCTCTGGACCCGGCCACGCGCACGGACCTGCTGCACGGCAACGCACGGCGCCTCTTTCCGCGCCTGGGTGAAGCCCTCGGCGCGTAGGCGCGGGCGAGAGCCTCCCGCTCGACCCACTCGCCGGAAACACACTGTTGACAGATGAGACACTCAACAGTGATGCTTTTATCAGATTAGGTGGGTGGAGGTAACGCATCCGCAACCAGAGGATGTCTTTCCCTCTCCGCACCGTGCGTCGGGCACTTCACGCCCCTCCCGAAACTCCGAGCAGGAGAATCCCATGAGCACAGCCGTTGTCCGTACGAGCGAGGGCTGGTGGGTTCAGCGCGCCGACGGCAGGGTCCACCCGGTCCGCACCGACGCCGCCACCACCGCCGAGCTCCTCGCAGACCGGCCGGCCGTCGAGCGGGCCGCACAGTCCGAGGACGGCTGGGAGGACCTCGGACCGCGCGAGTTGCTGTCCCCGGTGACCACGCCCTGCCGCGTCGTCGCCCAGATGGTCAACTACCGCTCCCACGCCATCGACTCCGGATTCAACCCCGACCTCGTGCCCACGACCTTCTTCCGTAAGGCCTCCGGGTCGGTGTCGGGCCCGGCCGAGGAGATCATCCGCCCCGGACACGTCCAACTGCTCGACTACGAAGTCGAACTCGGGCTCGTCTTCGGCGCCCCGCTGCCCCTCGACGTCGACGTCACCACCGCCACACTCGGTCAGTACATCGGTGCACTGGTCGTCGCCAACGACATCAGCGCCCGCGACGTGCAGTTGCCCAAGACCCAGTTCTACGAGAGCAAGTCCTACCCGACCTTCACCCCGCTCGGCCCGCGACTGGTGCTCGTCGACGAGCACGACCTCGCTTCGCTGGAACGGCTGCGTCTGGTGTGTGCGGTCAACGGCGAGGTCCGCCAGGACAGCACCACAGCTGAAATGATCACCAAGCCGGACCGGGCTCTGACCACACTCGCCCGCTTCCAGACCATGGCCCCCGGAGACATCCTCCTGACCGGCACCCCGGGTGGCACCGCCCTGCGCTCCCCGGGCAAGGCCATCGAGCTGATCGGATCGCTCCTGCCGCCCGGGAAGAAGTGGAAGACGTTCTTCGCCCGGCAGGCGAAGAATCCCGCCTACCTCAAGCCCGGGGACCTCGTGACGGCCTCCATCGGCACCGCCGACGGTTCCCTTGATCTCGGCACCCAGCAGACCCCGGTCCGTGCCGCCACAGCGAAGGCCCTGTGATGACGACCTCATCGGCTCCCGCCCTGTGGCCCGACTACGCCACCCCCGACTCCCTGGCCACGATCGAGGGAGTGCCGCTGGCCGCGCGGAACCTGCCGACGTCGACCTACGCCGTGCTGGACCGCGCTGCCGGGCTGTGGCCCGACAGGCCCGCCGTGACCTTCCTGCCCCGCGCCGAGGAGTGGGAGGAAGGCCACACCCGCACTTTCGCCGAACTGCGCACCGAAGTGCACCGGCTCGTCGACCTGTTCAGATCTCACGGCATCAGCCGCCGTGAGTCGGTAGGCCTGCTTGCCCCGAACACCGCGCTCCTGCCGACCGCGTTGCTGGCAGCGCAGACCGCCGCGATGGCCGCCCCGGTCAACCCGCATCTACCGGCCGACCACATCACCCGGCTCCTGCGCCTGGGGCGCACCCGGATTCTCGTCGCCGCCGGACCTGAACTCGACCCCGAGGTGTGGCGTACGGCGCTGGCGGTGGCGGCCGAACTCCAGCCCGTAGCTCTCTACGCGCTCCGGCCCACGGGCACCACAGGCGCCGGTCCGGCTCTGGAAGCTCTGGGGGGAATCACCGTTGCCTACCTGGACGCCGCGCTGTCTGCCAGGTCGGACGAACGGCCCTCCGGCGTGCCGAACGCCTCCGACCTCGCTGCCTTGTTCCACACCGGTGGCACCACCGGCGCGCCGAAACTCGCCGCGCACACGCATCACAACGAGGTCGTGGACGCCTGGAGCATCGCGGCCAACTCGCTCCTGGACGAGCACTCCGTGATCTTCGCCGGACTTCCGCTCTTCCACGTCAACGCTCTCGTCGTCACCGTGCTCGCCCCCCTGCTGCGCGGACAGCATGTGGTGTGGACGGGACCGCTCGGCTACCGCGAACCCGCCCTCTACAGCCACATCTGGCGCATCGTCGAGCGCTACCGCATCTCCGCGATGTCCGCGGTGCCCACCGTCTACTCCGTCCTGGCACAGGTGCCCCTGGACGCGGACATCAGCTCCATGCGGTTCGCCGTCGTCGGCGCCTCAGCGCTGCCCCCCACCGTCCGCACCGCGTTCACCCAGCACACCGGCGTCGAGATCTGCGAAGGCTACGGCCTGACCGAAGCGACGTGCGCGACGGCCCGCAGTTTCACCGGCAGCGACCACCGGCCCGGATCCGTAGGGCAGCGGCTGCCGTACCAGCAGGTCAAGACCGCTCTGGTCGACTCGCAAGGTAACTGGCTCGACCTGCCACCCGGCAGCCCCGGCGTCCTGCTCGTCAAGGGCCCCACCGTCTTCGCCGGCTACGTCGCCGGCCACGGCCCCGAAGGACTGCACCTGGACAGCCAGGAGACCGTACGCGACGGCTGGCTCAACACGGGAGACCTTGCGCGCGTCGACAGGGACGGCTTCATCCATCTCCTCGGCCGCGCGAAGGACCTCATCATCCGCGGCGGCCACAACATCGACCCTTCCGTCATCGAGAACGCGTTGCTCCAGCACCCGCACGTCACCGGAGTCAGCGCGGTGGGCCGCCCCGACCCCCACGCCGGCGAGGTGCCCATCGCCTACGTCACCCTCGGCCCCGACGCACCCGAGGCGCTGACCCGTCCCGGCTACCTCATCAGCCACGCACGCAGCCACCTCCAGGAGAGCGCGGCCGTCCCCAAGGACGTCATCGTCCTCGACGCCCTGCCGGTCACGGCCGTCGGCAAACCCACCAAAGTTCCCCTGCGTATACGGACGCTTCAGCAGACCGTTCTCGACGAACTCACCGCCGCCGGGCTTCCGTCGGACCCGAAGGACGTCAACTGCCGTTTCGACGGAGCACGCCTGGCCGTCACCCTTCCCCGGCCCGCAGCCACCGAGGACGTAGACCGCATCACCGCCGCCCTCGGCCGGTACACCTTCGCCTGGTCCTTCACCGCAGCCTGAGCACCAGACACCTGGAGCCCCATCCATGTCTTCCACCATCCCCACCACGTCTGACCCACATCAGGGGCTGCACAGCCAGGACGGCGCACGCCGCGACGAACACCCCGGACGAGACCGGCAGCCCGTCATCAAGGTCGTCGACATCGCCTGGCTGGAGTTCGTCAAACCCGACCTGGACCGCGCGGAGACCTTCGCCCGCGACTTCGGCTTCACCGTCGCCGCCCGCACCCCCGACGCCCTGTACCTGCGAGGTACCCTGCCCGGGCCGCACTGCCTCGTCATCCGCAAGGGCCCGGCCTCCCGCTTTCTGGGCCCCGTCTTCCTTGCCGCGGACCGAGCCGACCTCGACCGGCTCGCAGCTGCCACTGGTCGGCACGTTCACGCGTCGACCGAGTACGGCGGGGGCCACGCCGTGGACCTCCTCGATCCCTCCGGTATCCCCGTGCGCGTGGTTCACGGAGTCACTGAACATCCCGCCCTGCCCGGCCAGCAGCCGCTGCCGCTGAACACGGGCGCTGAGCCTGCCCGCCTCAACGCGACCCAGCGGCCGCCACACGAGCCGGCCCGCGTCGAGCGCCTGGGCCACGTCGTGCTCTCCACCCGTGTCTTCCGCCGCGCCCTGGACTGGTATCTCCAGCACCTCGGTCTCATCGTCAGCGACTTCCTCTACCTCGACGGCCAGCGCCAGCGGGGGCCGACGATGGCGTTCATCCGCTGTGACCGCGGCAGCCGACCGGCAGACCACCACACCCTGGCCATGCACCTGGGCCCCGACACCGGTTACGTCCACTCCGCCTACCAGGTCGCCGACCTCGACACCCTCGCCGCCGGCGGCGAGTACCTCGCCCAGCGCGGCTACCGGCGCTCCTGGGGCATCGGCCGCCACATCCAGGGCAGCCAGATCTTCGACTACTGGCGCGACCCCGACCGCTTCCTCGTCGAGCACTTCACCGACGGCGACCTGTTCGACCACACCCTCGAACCGGGATGGGCGGCCATGTCCGCCTCCGGACTCGCCCAGTGGGGACCCCCGGCCACCCGCGACTTCCTCGGCGCCACCCCCTCACCGGCCCTCCTGCGCACCGTGCTGGGCGCGCTGCGCGAGGACAACGAACTCGACCCGGCTCGCCTGACCGCACTGATGAAAGCCATGAAGTCATGACCCCCGCCCCCGGTCAGAAACACCAAGCGTCCTGCCCGGGAGGGCCCGGTGACAGCGGCATCACACCCGTCGCTGTGCTGGGGGCGGGCCCCGTCGGCCTGATCGCGGCTCTCCTGCTCGCACGGTACGGGGTGCCGTGCCAGGTCTTCGAACGTCACCCGGCCCCCTACCCGCTGCCCCGCGCCGTCCACGTGGACGACGAAGTCATGCGGATCCTCCAGGCTGTCGAAGCCGCCGACGCGTTCGCTGCCCGCAGCCGGCCATCCCTCGGCATGCAGCTCGTCGACTCCCAGCACCGCGTCCTGGCACGCTTCCTGCGCGACGCACCCCTGGGAGCCCACGGCTTCCCTCAGGCCAACATGTTCGACCAGCCCGAACTCGAACACATCCTCCGCGACCTCCTCGAGCAGCAACCCTTGGTGAGCCTGCATGGCGACACCGAGATTCTCGGACTGACCCTCCCGGCCCCCGGCGCGGGCATGCCGACAGCTGTACGCGTGCAGGACCTCACCACCGGCACGGAGCGCACTGTGCGCGCGGCGGCCGTCCTGGGGTGTGACGGCGCCGCGAGTCTGACCCGCCAGGCCATCGGCTCAGGCCAGCAGGTCCTGAGCAGACCGCAGCACTGGTTCGTCGTCGACGTCCGCTGTCCGGTCCCGCTCCCCGCATGGGAAGGAGTCCACCAGGTCTGCGATCCGGCGCAGCCCGCCACCTACATGCGCATAGGCGAAGACCGCTACCGCTGGGAATTCCGCCTCAACGACCAGGCCGCCGAGGCGGCGACGACCGATCGCTCCCGCACTCTGCAACTCTTGTCGCCATGGACGGGATCCATCCCGAAGCATCAGCTGGAGGTGGTCCGTGTGGCGCGGTACACCTTCCGTGCACAGGTCGCCGACCGCTGGCGCCAGGACCGCGTCTTCCTTCTCGGCGACGCCGCCCACCTCACCCCGCCCTTCATCGGTCAGGGCCTCGGGGCGGGCCTTCGCGACGCTCACAACCTCACCTGGAAACTCGCCCGAGTCCTCAAGGGGCAGAGTTCAGAGTCCCTCCTCGACACCTACGAAACTGAACGACGGCCCCACGCGGTCCATCTGGTGAGAACCGCGGTCCGTATCGGCCGGGCGATGACCAGCGCCCACCCCGTGGCCCGGGTCTCTCGCCGAGCGGGGCTCGCCGTCGGCCGGCACACCGGGCTGCTCACGCAGGCCGCCTTGGCCACCCTCAGTCCCGCCCTGCGCGGAGGAGCCCTCACCAGCCGACACCTCAGCCTCGCCCGCCTGCCTGGTCAGGGGCCCCGACCGGGCGAACTCGGCCCCCAACCGCAGGTGCGCACCTCCGCGGGCCGCCTCGCACGCCTCGACGACCTCCTGGGAGACAGCTTCGCCCTCCTCACCTGCCGTGCTCTCACCCCTGCGGAGAAGCGCCTGGCACAGGCCCTGCCCGCCCGCATCGTCACCGTGCTGCCCCCCGGCAGCGAACCCGCCGCCGGCACCGGCACGGCAACGAACCCCGCGAGCGTCGTTGACACGACAGGCGCCCTGGCCACGTGGCTGCGCGCGGGCACGGCTCTGCTGCGCCCCGACCGCGTGGTGCTGGCCGCCGAACACGGAGCCAGAGATTCTCTCGTGGAGTCGGCACACGCTTGGTCGAAGGTCTTGGCGCCCGACGAACCGCGCAGCATCTCGGAAAATCACCGCACGGCCGCCCGTCACGACGTGGGCCGAATCCTCGCCACCGGCCAGGCAGACAGCCGGCCCGCTCACCGCAAGAAGGGCGCCAAGCCCAGGCGAACCGTCACGGAGCTGCCAGATCAGACGCCTTAAGGGCGAGTTGCGGTAGCGGCGATGCCGACCTCCCGAAGCGTCCGGGCCAGGTGTTCCATCTCGGGCAGCGTTCCTGAGTAATCACCGTCCAGTACACGGCGCAGCACAGCCTTGGCGTTCTTCAGGTCAATGCCGAGCTCTGCCCGCAGCACGCGCATGATTGCGACGCTCTTCGTCGGCGGACTACTCACCTGGAGTCTCGCGGATCCATGCTCGGAGACCATCTGATCCCGCCGTTCGGCCGGCATGTCGCCACCGCATACGGCTACCGCAAATCCACAGGCGCAACAGGTTGACTCAACATCCCATCGCAACCGACGGTCCACCAGTGCCTGAACTCCCCGGCACTCCAGCTCCGCACCGCAGTCCTGGCACTCGGCGGAGTACCTGACGGACTCGAAAACCGCCTGCTCCATCTCCACCCCCAACGGAGACGAGATTAACGACAAGCTCACCAGCGGGGTGGAAGTAGAGGGCGTTGAACGCCGCGCGTACTGGGGCCGATGCAGGCCGTCAAGCCGTAGAGCGCGAGTCGGCGGCCCAGTTCCTTGGTGCTCAGATCCCGGGTGCCGTCCTTCTTGGCCAGGGGACCATCCCCGCGGGCGCGGGGCTGGTCCCGGCCAGGCCGACACCAACTGGTGTCGGTTCGTCAGCGACGGAACGGGGCTCAGTCGGTGTCGATTCCGCGTGCGGCGAAGACCTTCGCCGCGTCCGGCACCGCCAGGACGCCGTCCTCCACGAAGGTGACCTCCCGCAGGTTGGGCAGGAGGTCGAGGTCATCGAGCGAGCGGACGTCGAACAGATCGTCCTCGCCGTCCCAGGCGGGGGCGCAGTGCTGGAAGACGTTCGCCCCGGCGTCGAAGCACAGCTCCTCGACGCGGGCGAGCAGCTCGGCCGGGATCTCCAGGGCCTCGAAATAGGCCTGGGACTCCGGCAGCACCTCCGCGTGGAGGCCGTTCTCCAGGACGTAGGACGCGGGATCGCCGATGCCCCGCCCAGCCAGCCGCACGGGCAGGTCGTAGACGGGGAGGAGCGGCTCAGGGCCGTACATGAGCTCCTCGATGACGAGCAGCTTGAGGTTGAAGTCGCGGAACTGGCTCATGGAACATGTGTACCACCGAGGTACGACACCGGCCCTCCGCCCGGCTTCCGGCCGAACTGGCCGGGTGCCCGTCGCTCCCGCATGCGCGGGCACCCGGATCCCGTCGCCCCTGAGCGGCCGTCAGCGGATCGCTGACACCGGGGCGCCATCGGCGTCGCGCCGTCCGTGCTGCCGTCGGACAGCTCGGCGAGCAGGTCCAGCTCTTTGGTTCACCTTGGCCGAGAGGGCGGCGACAGCGACGTTGGCGGCGCGCACCTTCTCCGTCGGCCCGAGTCCCGAAATGGTCGCCGACCTGGCCCGCACGCTCGCCGTAACAGAGGAAGAGCTGACCGCTGTGTACACACACCAGAACGCCGGGACGGTGGACGGCATGCACGCCGTTGCGCGGCCTTTCGCTGGACCTACAGCCCCGCCGTCGCGATTTTCGGGCCCAGGTTCGGCGACGTGGACTTCAGCGTCATGCGCGGGGTCCGGTGAGCGTGAGCGGTTGGTAGCGCTGTGTCCTCGCGCTTCAGGCGTGCGACCTGAGCGAGTTCGGCGCGGCCGAAGAGGAGGGCGTAACCCGGCGGAAGCTGTGTGAGAACCCGGGTGAGGACATCGCTCCCGGCGAGTTGTCCGACGAGGGTGAGGACCGTGCTGGTGTCCCAGCGTGTGGTGGCCGGCGTTCCACCGGTGCGGACGGTCAGCTCCTGTACGAACTCCTGGCCGGTCAGCGGCTCGCCCGGGACGGCGGCGATGAGCAGTTGAGCGGCCTCGGCGGGCAGTTGAGCGGCCAGAAGGGCTCGTTCACCATCTGGCAGTTGCCGTCCAAAAGCCGTCAGTACACAGGTCACCGACTCCTCGGCCCGCGCACGGGTGGGGTAGGCACCTTCGTAGCGCACGGTCTCAAGCATCCGGTCGAACGTGAAGACCTTCGATGAAGCTGCTACGGCCTGCGAGTGCATGGGCAGGTGCCTTCCTCGTGATGTGTTCTCGTCAACAAGGCGGACAGGTCCGTTCCGCGCCGTTGCGGATGTCCTGTCGTCCTCGGTGCCCGACTCGCGGCACAGCCCCTGGAAGTGGGGCGGCCGGGTCCGATCTCAGCGGTGGGCACCGGATCCGCTACGGCTTGTGCCCGCCTTCGCCGAGTTCATGCGTGGCTCTTTCACGCGGGGGCCGCGGAGCGCCCGGGGCTACGCCATGGCCCGCCGTCTTTCTCTCTGCGACCCCTCCGGGGTGGGTTCACGTTTGCGTATCGCTGGCGCGGATACATGGTTAGGGACAGTTTCACCGACATGAGTGGGATGTGCGAGATGTCTGCTGATGAGAAGAGCAAGGCCAAGACCGAGCAGGCCAAGGGCAAGGTCAAGAAGGCCGCCGGTCGCACCGTGGGTAACGAGAAACTGACCGCGAAGGGGCGTGCCGAGGAGGCCAAGGGTGACGCGCGGCAGGCCAAGGAGAAGGCGAAGGACGCCCTCACCGACTGATTCACGCTTTCCGCGCGCTCTCCGTCGGAGGCCGAGCGGTTCTCGCGTACGGCCCGAGCGGGCGACCAGGACAGCCTCCCGCTCGGGCCGTGCTCATGAAACGGAGCGACAGGGGCGCGGCCGGCTCCGGGTACGTGAGGTCCGCCGCTCGGCTGACCGCGCGAGGGAGCGGTAGCTATGGACACGTCCCACCCCAGGAATCGCCTCCCGGTACCCCCGGGAGGAACTCGCGCGGCTCATCGCTGACTTCGCGGAGGCCGGCTGTCTCGCCGAGGCATTCGGCGGACTCCTAGCCTGTGCCAGAGTCTTCTCCTGCCAGATCACAGATGCAGGTCAGCGAGATCTTCAACCCCGCTCCGGTCCCGCGTCCTCCCGGTCCGCCACGTCGTCACGGTCCTGGAGGAGATGGGGATCTTCGAGGAGGACAGCGAACTCTTCTTCGAGGGCTGGCTCGCCGAGCCAATGACGACAGAGGGTGTCGGGTTTACGGCCGACGATGGACGTATGCGTGAAACCCCAGAGGAACTCGACAAGCTCCAGTCCCTCCTCGACTCCTCCCTCTCCGGCTCGACCCCACACCTCCGCTCGATCGTCGAGGGCCACACCATTTCGGCGACGCAGCTCACCGGGGTCCTCACCGGCATGTGCACGCTCGCCCTCTCCACGGTGAGCGCGAAGGGCGAACCGCGGATCAGCGGCGCCGACGGGCACTTCCTGCACGGCCGGTGGCACTTCGGCACGGCGCGCAGCGCCGCCAAGGCCCGTCATCTCGCGGCCCGTCCGGCCGCCAGCGTCGCGCACATGCGCGGCGAGGACCTCGGCGTGTTCACCCACGGCACGGTGGAGGAGATGAACCCCGAGGACGCCGAGACCACGGCCGTCTGGCAGGAACTCCTCGCCTACTTGAAGGACTTCTACGGCGACGGCGACGCCTTCGACTGGAACCGCGAGGTTGTCTACTACCGGCTGAACCCGCACTGGATGACCGTCTACGCCCCCAACCTCGACAAGCTCACCGGCACGTGACGCCGGGCCCGTCAGCGCGGGCCTGCGCGTACGCGGGTGCGGGGCCGGCCGACGGCGCGCAGTCGCACACCGTCGGCGCCGTGGCTACGGCCTCGCCCGGCGCCCGCCGGTACCGCAACGACCCGAGGCTGCCCCGCCGCCAAGCTCTCAACTCCGATGCGCATCGCTTGGCCGTGTTGCGGGAGGAGGCTGGGGCCGGCGCCCGGGCCGGGGCGGGATCCGAGGACACCCAGCGCGGGGCCGGGCAGGTGTCTGTGCGGGTGCGCCTGGTGGCGACGGCGGCTTTGGTCACGGTTTCGGCGACGGTGCGCCGGTCTCCGATGCTGTGGGCCGCTCCTCGTCGGCCCGGCGTTCGACGGTGAACGCGACCGCCGTGGCCAACGGCCGTAGGAGCGGGTTGGCGGCGGCGGACAGTTGCGCGAGCGTGACGAGCGCGTAGTGGTGGTGGTTCAGGTGAGCCTGCTCGTGGGCCACGGTGATCTTGTGGTCGACGGCGTCGAGGGCGTCGAGCATTCCGTGGGAATGACGATGCGGCCGGGGAGGCCGGGCACGGTGTAGGCCCTCAGGCGCGAAGTGCTCGGCCTCGACCGCCCGGCGGCGATTCATCCTCACGGCCGTCGGCAGATCACTCGCCGCCCGCGCCGTGGTCGAGGCCGGCCTCTTGGCGACATCCTGCGCGACTCCTTCGCATCCCTGCCGCTGGTCCGGGCGATCACCGCGGTCCCGCACTCGGCCGTCACCGCCGCCCGCGTCCTCGCCGGGGGCCCCCGCTCCGGTTGATCAATCTGCTGTCCATTCGACCCGGTATGACGCCCCGGGGCCGTACGGGGTCGCCATGGTCACCAACTTCCTTCGCAAGGAGGCCAGTTCATCCCGCATGGTCAGGGTGAGCCGGTGGTCGTCGCCCAGCTCCCGCGCGCTGTCGCGCACCGCTTGCTCGCACACGGCGATCGCCTCGGGCAGGGCGCCCGCAGCCCGGTGGGCCCTTGCCAGGTCGCGGCGGGTGGTGAGGGTGCGGGGGTGGCCGGGGCTGAGGACCCTTACGCAGTCGGCCAGAACGCGCTCCGTCGCTTCGGCCGAGCGGTGCGCGCGGGCCAGGTTGCTCCGGGCCAGCAGGGTGTCCGGGTGATGGTCCCCCAGGACCCGTCGGGCGTCGCCGATCACGGATTCCCAGAGTGCGACGGCCCGTTCGCGATCGGCGTCGCCGTCGGCCTCCCCGCCGCCGGCCGCGCCCGTCTCGCTCCTCTCCAGCAGCCCGGCCGCCAGATTGCCGCGCACCAGGAGGGTGTCCGGGTGGTCCGCGCCGAGGACGCGTTCCGAGTCGGCGAGGACCGACTCCCAGGTCGCCACGGCCCGTTCGTACTCCCCGCTCTGCGACAGGGCGTCGGCCAGGTTGTTGCGTACGAGAAGTGTGCGCGGGTGCTCGGGGCCGAGGACGAGCTCGGACTCGGCCAGTGTCCGCTCGTACAGTCCGACGGCCCGGTCCAGGCCGGAAGCGCCCCTCTCCTGCAAGGCGCCTGCCAGGTTGTTGCGCGAGGTGAGGGTGTCGGGGTGCGCGCTGCCGAGCTGCTGCTCGCGGTCGGCCACCGTCCGCTCGTACAGCGGCAGGGCGCGCTCCAGGTCGCCCGCCGCCTCGTACGCGGTGGCGAGGTTGTTGCGGAAGAGGAGTGTACGGGGGTGGTTGTCGCCCAGTACGCGCTCGGCGTCGGCGCTCGTGGCCTCGAAGAGGGGGACGGCGCGCCTGAGGTCGCCCGCGTCCCGGTAGCCGCTCGCCAGGTTGTTCCGGGACAGGAAGGTGTCCATATGGTCGGGGCCGAGGACACGTTCGCGGTCGGCCAGGGTGCGTTCGTACAGCGGGATCGACCACGTGACGCGTCCCGAGTCGCGGTAGGCGTTCGCGAGGTAGTTGCGCGTCGAGAGAGTGTCGGGGTGGTCGGGGCCGAGGACACGTTCGCGGTCGGCGACGGTGCTCTCGTACAGAGGGATCGCCCGGCCGAGGTCGCCGGCGGCCCGGTAGATGTTTCCCAGATGGTTGCGCGAGGTGAGGGTGTCGGGGTTGTCGGCACCCAGCAGGCGCTCACCGCCGGCGAGGGCACGTTCGCTGCATGCGGCGGCCTGCGCGACGTGCCCCTGGTCCAGCAGGAAACGCGAGAGCGCGTGCAGCAGTCTCACCACGTCGGCGGTGTCGCCGGCGGGCGGCGTCAGCTCCATGAACGCCTCGATGTGGGGACGCAGGCTCCGCCAGCGCGTCCACTGCGGGACCTCGATCGACGCGCCCTCGGGCAGCCCGTCGAGCAGGACGCGGGCCGCCCGCTCACGGGCGGCGAGGATCGCCTCCTCCGTACGGAGCGGGTCGGCCGGGTCGGCGGTGCGTGCCACGGCCTGGACGAGCCGGTGCACCCGCAGGTGCGGCGGCATTTTCGTGATCATGCTGTATCCGGCGAGGAGCGCCAGGGCGTCGTCGACGGCGAGCGGATCGCCGAAACCGGCGAGCAGGTCCTGCGGCAGCCGGTCGGGAGCGAGCCAGGCCAGGGTGGACAGGATCTCCGCCGCGAGCGGGTCCCGGTCGGCGATGGTGCTGAGCGTGACGCGCCAGACCCGCGCGATGGTGCGCCGGTCGGTGCTGCCGGCGTACGCGGTGGCGAACATCCGGGCCGGGTAGCGGCGTAGCCGCTCCAGGTACGCGCCGCAGCTGATGCCGTGGTTGTTGATGTAGGCGCCGGCCTGTTCGAGTGCGAGCGGCAGATGGCCCAGCTCGGCCGCGAGTGCGGCGGCGTCCCGCGACTCGACCGTGGCGTACGGCCCGGCGGTACGGGTCAGCAACTCGGCCGCGTCGTCGGGGTGGAGCGTGTCGAGCCGCACCGGGTGCGCGAGGTGGTGCCAGCCGGCCGTGCGGCGGCTGGTGATCAGGTGATGGCCCGTGTCGAGCTGGCCGATGATGGGCGCGAGATGGCTCGGGTCGTCGGCGTTGTCGAAGACGACGAGCCACCCGGGATGTGTCTGGAACCAGGTGATCGCCCACTCCGCCAGCGCGTTGGTGGTCGCCGGGGCCGCGAGATCGGGCAGCAGACGACTGGTCAGCGCGGCGAGGCCCGCCGTGATGGCGTCCGGGCTGTCGGCGGTGATCCACCACACGGTGGTGTACCGGGCACGGTGACGGTGCGCGTACTGGAGCGTCAGACTTGTCTTGCCGACGCCCCCGAGCCCGACGACGATCTGTGTACTGAGCGGTCTCTGGGCGGCCAGCGCCGTACCGAGTCGCTTCAGGTCGTCGTCCCTGCCGACGAACAGCGCGTTGGGCGGACGCGGCAGATTGTGGTTGTACGGCCCACGCGGACCGGCGACGGTCTGGGCGGGCGGCAGGCGCACGGCGGGCGCGGTGTAGAACGTGGTGCCGGGCCCCGTACTGATGATCCCCGCGTTGCTGTGGACGGCGGCGGACCGCTCGCCGGACGCCTCCAGGGACGCTCCGCTCATGTCGTGCGCCACTGAATCCTGGCATCGCCCCCAGAACTGACGACACCGGAGTTGTTCTGCACGGCGATCGAACCCTCGCCGGACGCGGTGAGGTGGACATCCGACCGCGACGGCAGCAACTGCGCGATCTCGGCGGCCAGTTCGGGATCCGCCAGCAGGACGCGCTTGAACTGCGCGCGAAGCGCCGCCCGGAAGTCCTCGTCCCCGGGAGCCTCGGCGACCTCCTCGACGGCCTGGTCCAGCCGCTCCAGCTCGGCGGAGCCTTCCCTGCCGCTCCGGATCCGCTGAAGGATGCGCTGCCCGAGGCCGACGGTGGCATCCGCGCCGGCGTCGGTGGCCCGGGTCAGCACGGCGGTCCCGTACGCGCCGACGGCTGCCGCGACGTACGGAGTGATCTCGTTCGCGACGGTCAGAGCGTCCACGCTTCCCCCAACTCCCGTCCCCCGGAGGGGAACTCGACTGCCGTATCCCATGATGCCGGACGACGGCGACCGGTGCACCGCGCTCGCGTCGCCCAGCGATCACGTCGTGCCGGTCGCTACGCGGGGCAGTCGGTCACGGCGTCGAAGATCCGGCCGGTATCGCCGGACAGCTGATCGGCGGCGCCGCTGTACAACTCCTCCGGCAGAGCGGACAGTTCCTAGTCGGCGGGCCGCAGGTCCGGCCGGTCGCGGAGTTGTCTGCGGGAGTTGATTCCCAGCTTGCGGTAGATGTTGCGCAGGTGGGCTTCCACGGTTCGGGGGCTGAGGAACAGCCGGGCGGCCACCTCTTTCGACGTCGCGCCGGTGGCGACCAGCCGCGCTATGTGCAGCTCCTGCATGGTGAGTTGGTCGCGGGCGTGATCGGTGCGGCTGCGTGCGATCTCGCCCGTGGCGCGCAGCTCGTCGGCCGCGCGCCGGCCGAACCCCTCGATCCCGGCGCCGGTGAACAGCTCGTGCGCGGTGCGCAGATGGGGTCGGCAGTCCTGTCTGCGGCCCCGCCGTCGCAGCCATTCCCCGTACAGGAGGTGGGCCCTGGCGCGGTACGGGAGCATCGGTGTGTTGGTGAGGTGGGCGATTGATTCCTGGTAGTCGTTCTCCGCTCCCGTCACCAGCGCTCGCGCGTAGGCGGCGATCCCCAGGCCCGAGGAGGTTGCGCACGCCTGGGTGCGTTCGGTCAGCTCCTCCAGCGCGGACTCGGCGGCGGCGTGCTCGCCGCAGCGTACGGCGGCCTCCACCAGCTCCGGCAACGTGAAACCCGCGGTGAACAGCTCCCCGTCGGCGGTGGCAAGCCGTGCGGCGTCCAGTGCCGCCGGGTAGTCCGCCAGGCCGTTGTTGAGCACGGCGCGCGCCCAGTGGACGTTGGAGACCACCTGTCCGGTGGCCGTCGCCGTCGCCATGACGGCTTCGAACAGCGCGGACGCCTCCTCGCGGCGTCCGCGCATCGCGGCCAACTGCAACCGGTGGTACATGACTTGAGGCGCACCGGTCGCGTCCGCGATCGCCTCCTCCTCGGCGATCGCGGTCATCGCTCTGTCGAGGTCGCCGGTGAGCGCGGCGGCGGACGCGGCCTGCGCGAGACCGAGCCTCAGGACGAGCGGCGATCCCGACTCACGGCCGGACTTCAGCAGCCACTCGATGATCCGCATATGGGTGTGCGGGTCCCAGAACTCCGCCGCGAGAATGATCGCGAGTGCGGGGTGCCGGGTCCACAGGGGCCCCTTCGACCCGTCGAGGGCCTCCAGGATCAGGGGTATGGCCGCCCGGTGCCCGTCCGTGGCCAGCGTGTCCAGTGCGTCGAGGACGTCCGGTGGGTGCGCCGGTGCGGACTTCGCTTCGGCGAGGACCAGGTCCATCACACCGTTCGCGCGTCCGACGAGCAGACTCGTCTCGAACGCCTCCAGATAACTCTCCCGGGAGCGCTCGACGTCGACGGACGCGAGCCGCCGCGCGGCGCGCAGCATCCACTCCGGGCCCTCACTGTCGTCCACCCGGACCAGGGCTATCCGGCCCCGCAGCAGGTCGGTCTCCGCCTGCTGGAAGGTGTCCAGCCGTGCGTTCTCGGCCGTCTTGAGCAGCATGGCCGCCTTGTCGGTGGAGCCCGCGTCGAGGTGGGCGCGTGTGGCCGCGAGGGTCCGTTCGGTCCGCCGTGCGGGGTCGAGCGACAGCTCCGCCGCGCGTTCGAGGAAGGCGGCTGTGGCCACCGCACCACCACGTGCCTGGGCGCGGGACGCCGAGCGCTCCAGGTCGGCGGCGACATCCTCGTCGGGGGCGGTGGCGGCCTGGGCGCGATGCCATGCGCGCCGGTCGGGGTCGGCGACCGGGTCGGTGACTTCGGCGAGTACGCGATGGGCCAGCTGCCGCTCGCCCGCCGAGGCGGCGTCGTAGGCCGCGGCCCGCGCCAGGGGGTGGTAGAAGTGCACGCGGGTGCCGAACTCGACCAGTCCGGTGGCGGTGGCCGCCGCGCCGGCGGTCGACAGGTCGATGTCCAGTTGGCGCGCGGCGGGCCAGAGCAGCCCGGGGTCGCCGGTCGGGTCGGCGCCGGCGATCGTGAGCAGGAGCCGCGCGTGTGCGGGCAGACCGGTGAGCATCGTCCGGAACTCGTGCGCGATCCGCGTCGGCACCGAGGTAGGTCGTGGTGGGGCGAACCCACCGGCCCTGGGCAGGGCGACCAGAGCCAGTGGGTTGCCCCGAGCCTCTGCCACGAGCCGGTCACGCACCTGTTCGTCGAGTGTCTCGTGACTCCGCGCGGCGAGCAGCGCCCGTGCGTCGGCGTCGCTCAGCCCCTCGACGTTCAGGGCCGGCAGGGCGTCCAACTCGCTTGCCTCGCACGGCAGTCGGACGGCGAGGAGGATGGCGACCGACTCGACGGAGACGCGACGGGCGAGGAAGGCCAGCGCCCCCGACGAGGCCGCGTCGAGCCAGTGCGCGTCATCGACCACGCAGAGCACCGGGCGCTCCTGGGCCGCCGCCGTCAGCAGCCCCAGGGTCGCCAGGCCAACCCGGAACACATCCGGTTTCCCGGACGCCAGGCCGAAGGCGACGCGGAGCGCCTGGCGCTGCTCGTCGGGCAGTTCGGTCAGATGCCCCAGCACCGGCAGGCAGAGCTGGTGCAGTCCGGCGAACGGCAGCTCCGCCTCAAGCTGGGAGCCGCCCGCGCGCAGTACGCGGAACCCGGACGCGGCCTCTTTCGCGTACTCCAGCAACGCGCTCTTGCCGATCCCCGCCTCACCACGCAGGACCAGAGCGCCGCCCCGGCCCGCCCGTGCCGCGCCGATCAGTTCGCTCAGGCGCTGTGTCTCGTACTGCCTGCCGAGCAGCGGACCACGAGTTGGAGCCAAGATTTGCACAGCGCGTACGCTACCGCGCGTAGTTCACCGAGCCGGACCGGGGCGTCGCCCGCGCCGCCGTACACGACTCCGCGGGACCCGACCCCGCCGTACACGAGTCGCCGTGTACGGCGGCGCCGTGTACGGCGGCGCCGTGTACGGTCGTCAGCTCGCCGGGGCCTCGGCTTCGGCCTTCAGTTCCTTGAGCCAGACGTCCAGCCCTCCACCGAGCATGTCGGCGACGGCCTCGCGGTCAGCCCCTTGCAAGGAGTCCAGCAGCGGGGCGTCCCAGGACTCCTGGGTGTGTACGCGGGTGCCCTTGGCGGTCTTCGTGAAGACCCAGAGGTGCGTTCCCTTGTCGATGGTGATCGCCTTGCCCTTCGCGGGCCCGTCCCAGATCACGCAGGCGCCCGACTCCATGTGCTTGACGCTTGAGGTGATCGCCAGAGTGTCCGCCGGAGCGAAGTCCGACTTGGGCACGGGAGTTGTCCACCGGAACTTGGAGGTGGAGGAGAAGTCGCCGGAGTCGAGGCGCTCGATGGTCAGCACCGCGTCCTGCCACTCCTTCCACTTCTCGACGTCGGTGTGCACGTCCCAGACCCGTTCGACGGGCGCGTCGATGTCGATGTCGGAGGAGCGGGTGAGGGCCGCCTTGGGGTCGGTGCTCTTCCCGCCGCACTGGCTGTCGTCGGCCTGCCCGGCCTGTTCGGCTTGTTCGGCCTGTCCGGTCGATCCGGTGGCGGACGCGGTGGCCGATGTGGCGGGGGTCTTGCTGTCCTCGGCCTTGTCGTCGGAGTCGTCGCCGGAGCCGCAGCCGCTGAGGGCGATGGCCAGGCTGACGGCCGCGGCGATCGCGGCGGCGGCCTTCTTGGCGGGGCGGCGAGGGGAGGTGGAGACGTGCATGGAGTTCCTTGTTCCTTGTTTCTTGTAGGGGTGGAGACTTGTTGGGGGTGGAGATCTCAGGGGTGGTCGTGTTGCCGCGGCACGACGCCGACCTTCTCGCCTTCGCCCAGGACGACGAACTGACCCATCATTCCGTTGTCCTCGTGCTGGAGCAGATGGCAGTGGTACATGTACGGCGTATTCGGGTCGGTGTGACCGCGGAAGCGCATCGCCAGCCGGTAGTGCTCTCCCGGGGCCAGCAGGACGGTGTCCTTCCAGCCGCGCAGGTGGGGGCGCGGCTTCCCGCCGCCCACCGTGAGTACCTGGAACTGCACATCGTGGACGTGGAAGTTGTGCAGGAAACCGTTGTCGTTGACCACGTCCCACACCTCGACGGTGCCCTCGCGGACACCGAAGTCGATACGGTCCATCGCCATCGACCGGCTGTTGATCTGGTCCGACGCGAGCACGAAGGAGCGTTCCCGTGCGGCTTTTTCGCCGGCGAGGTCCGGCGCGACGCCGAGCGAGGCAGGGATTTCGGCGCCGTCGGACAGGGTCGCCGCGGCCCGGAACTGGCAGATGTCGAGACGGTCGTCGAAGCCGTCGATCCGCCCCAGGGTGCCGCCGTACTCGGACGGGTGGGAACGCAGCTCGACCCGCTCTCCCGGCTTGAACGCGACCACGATCTCGGCGCGTTCACCCGGCGAGAGGTACAGGCGCTCGGTGTTCCACGGTCTGGCGAGCAGTCCTCCGTCGGTGGCGACGAGCGAGAACGTCCGGTCGTCGGAGAACCCGAAGTTGTACAGGCGGGCGTTGGAGCCGTTCAGCAGCCGCAGCCTTACGAGTTCGGTCGTCACGTCGACGTACGGACCGATCGTGCCGTTGACGAGCACCTCGTCACCTATGACGCCCAGCGAGCCGCCCAGCGGTACCCGCTCCTCGAACTGGTTGTCCCCGTCGAACGCACGGTCCTGCACGATCATCGGGATGTCGTCGACGCCGTACTCGGACGGCAGCTTCGATCCCTCGGTGGCCTCGTCGTCGACGATGAACAGCCCGCCCAGGCCCCGGTACAGGTGGTCGGCGGTCGCACCGTGTACGTGCGGGTGGTACCAGAGCGTCGCGGCGGGCTGGTCGATCGTCCACCGCGGTCGCCAGGTCTCTCCGGCCGGGACGACCTGGTGCGGTCCGCCGTCCATGGCAGCGGGCAGGTGCATCCCGTGCCAGTGGAGCGAGGTGTCCCGGTCCAGTCCGTTGTCCACGGCGAACTCGACCCGTTCGCCACGCCGCGCGCGGATCGTCGGACCGAGGTACGTACCGTTCACGCCCCAGGTACGGGTGGCCGAGCCGGCCTTGAACCGGGTCCTGCCCGACCGGATGCCGAGCGAGAAGACCCGGGCACCCGAAGCGTTGATTTTCGACTCCGCCGGCGGCGGGATCGACAGGGCCTTGTCGAAGGCGACCTCGCCGACCGTGTTCTGCTTCGCCGCGGCGTAGTAGACACCGAAACCACCGCCGGCGAGGACCACTGAGCCCCCGATTCCCATGCCGAGGGCCTTCAGTGCTGTGCGTCGTTTCATGGGGACACCGTCGCGCGCCGGAGGGCGCCTTCGCGTCGGCGTAAATTGCGTAGACCGGCTGGTCGGCCGATACGGCTCTGTCGGCAATCGTCAGCAGAACGAACCGCATCCCGGTCCCGTATCCAGGGATGCGGCCACCCTGTACGGCGCTGCCGTACCCGACCTCAAGGCGCGGTACCCGATGGGACGCCTGCCCCGTTCGCACGCGACCCGCGGACTCGCCGTGCCGGACGGGCCTCCACGTAGGCAGGGGTACGTAGTTGTTGCCGACGCGAAGGAATCGCCCGTCGCGGGAGGGTCTTTCCACGGGCGCCCTTTCGGGTGGGCCCAGGGCCGGACCGGTCGCTGGACTTCGCGGGCCGATTGCCGTACGGGACACCCACACCCGTCACCGAGGGCGGTTGACCAAGGCCGGGCGCGTCCGGCCGTCCCGGCCCCGGCCCCGCGCCGGCCCGTGCGGGCGCTTTCGGCTCTCCCTTCCTCGCGGCACCGGCACATCGGTTGTCGCCGTACTCGCTCCACCCGTTCTCCTGGAGGCCCGTTGTCCCCCGTACCCACCAGTGACGTCGATCTCTACACCGAATCGGCGCGCAGCGACCCGTACGACATCTACGCCGGGCTCCGGGCTCTCGGACCTGTGGTGTACCTGTCCCGCTACGACCTCTACGCGCTGTCCCGCTACGACGAGGTGCGCGCCGCCCTGATGGATTGGCAGACGTTCTCGTCGGCGCGGGGGGTGTTCGTCGATCCGGACGTGAACGCCCAGCTGGAGGGGATCACGCTGTGCAGTGATCCCCCCGAGCACACGGCGATGCGCTCGGTGCTGGGGAGGCCACTGCGGCCGGAGCGGATGCGTGAGGTGACCCCGCGGATCGAGGCCGAGGCCGACCGGGTCGTCGAGCGGCTGGTCGACAGGCGCCGGTTCGAGGTCGTCACCGAACTGGCGGAGTATCTGCCCATGACCGTGGTGTCGGACCTGGTCGGTCTCCCCGACCACGGGCGGGAGAAGATGCTGGAGTGGGCCGCGGCCATCTGGAACACCCAGGGGCCCGCCGACGAGCGGGCAGCCGCGGCGGGGCCGGTCGTCGAGGAGTTCATGGCGTTCGCCACGCATGACGCGGTGCCGGGGAAGATCGCCCCCGACGGCTGGGCGGCTCAGCTCTACGAGGCCGCGGACCGGGGCGAGATCCCGCGCGAGAAGTGCCCGGTGATGATGCTCGACTACGTCACTCCCAGCCTGGACACGACCATTCTCGCGATCACCAACACGATCGCGTTGTTCGCCCAGAACCCGGACCAGTGGGATCTGATGCGCGCGGACCGCTCGTTGATCCCGCACGCGATCAACGAGTCGCTGCGGTTGGAGACCCCGGCGCCCCAGTTCAGCCGGGTACTCACCGAGGACCACGAGATCGGCGGGGTTCCGCTGGCCGCCGGCTCACGAGTCGCGCTGCTCTACGCCTCCGCCAACCGCGACGAGCGGCACTACCCGGACCCGGCGCGCTTCGACATCACCCGTCGCCCCTCGGACCATCTCGCCTTCGGACGGGGAGAGCACGTGTGCGTCGGAATGCATCTCGCCCGACTGGAGATGACGGCGCTGCTGGAAAGGCTCGCCGATCGGGTCGCCGGCTTCGAGATACTCGGACGCCGTCCGATGATCAACAACGGATTGCGCGGTCTCGACCACCTGGAGGTGGCCGTCACCCCCGCGACCTGACGGCGGCGGGGGGGGGGGGGGGGGGGGGGGGGGGGCGGGGCGCGGCGCGGCGGGCGCCGCGCCCCCCCCCCGCGGGGGGCCCCCGGGCCGGGCCGGCGCC